>CAZNMV010000199.1:0-6384 GCA_964573835.1 uncultured Aestuariivita sp.
GCGGCTCGATCGAGTTCAAGACGCCGATGCTCTGGGCCTTCGGCTTCCTGTTCCTCTTCACCGTGGGCGGCGTCACCGGCATCGTCCTGAGCCAGGCCGCCGTCGACCGCTACTATCACGACACCTACTATGTCGTGGCGCACTTCCACTACGTGATGAGCCTTGGCGCCGTGTTCGCGATCTTCGCAGGGATCTACTTCTACCTGCCGAAGATGTCGGGCCGCATGTATCCGGAATGGGCGGGCAAGCTGCACTTCTGGGCGATGTTCATCGGCTCGAACCTGACCTTCTTCCCCCAGCACTTCCTGGGACGTCAGGGCATGCCGCGCCGCTACATCGACTACCCCGAGGCGTTTGCCTACTGGAACTGGTGGTCGTCGATCGGTGCCTTCATCGCCTTCGCGTCGTTCCTGTTCTTCTTCGCGGTCATGTTCTACACGCTCACCCGTGGCGCACGCGTGACCGAGAACAACCCCTGGAACGAATACGCCGACACGCTGGAATGGACCCTGCCCTCGCCCCCGCCCGAACACACGTTCGAGCAGCTTCCCAAGCGCGAGGACTGGGACAAGCAACACGCCCACTGACCCCCGGTCAGCGGTGCAGGAAGGGCCCCGGAGGACACTCCGGGGCCCTTTCCTTTTGCCGGGGGACACGGGGTCGCAGGCTGGCCCCTCGACAGGCGTCGCGGCTCTGCTAAACCATGGTCATGCCCTATGACTGGACGAAATCCCCCGCCGCGCCGGATGTGATCGAACTGCATCTGTGGCCGCACCAGTCCCTGCCGCCGAAGGGATTCGTGCTGTTCATCGCCGCGACCTGCGTGATGCTGACCTTCCCGCTTGCAGCGGTTATGGGGTCGGTCGTCCTTTGGGGTATCCTGCCCTTCATGCTGGCGGCGGTGGCGGCGGTCTGGGCCGCACTGAACCGGTCGCGGCGCGATGCGCAGATCCTCGAGGTGCTGACGCTCTCGGGTGACCGCGCGCATCTTGTCCGGCGCAATCCCCGCGGCGAGGTTCTCGAATGGGACTGCAACCGCTACTGGGTGCGCCCCGAACTGCATGAAACCGAAGGGCCGGTGCCGAAATACGTGACGCTGAGCGGCAATGGCCGCCGGGTCGAGATCGGTGCCTTCCTCTCTGAAGACGAACGCGTCAGCCTTTACGACGATCTGGTGCGGCGGCTTAAGGGCTGAGCGGTTACTTCCCGCAGAGCTGGTCCTTGACCATGGGCCCGACCTTGCCGAAATCCATCTGGCCGGGATACCTGGCCTTGAGCGCGGCCATCACGCGGCCCATGTCGCGGATCGATCCGGCGCCGGTTTCGCTCACCGTCGCCTCGATCGCGGCGGCGACCTCGTCCTCGCTCAGCTGGCGGGGCAGGAATTCCTCGATCACCGCGATCTCGTTCTGCTCTTGCTCGGCAAGATCGAGACGCCCGCCCTCTTCGTAGGCGCGCGCGCTTTCCTGACGCTGCTTGGTCATCTTGGCCAGGATCGCCAGAACCTGTTCGTCGCTGACGCCGCCTGCATCCTCGCCCATGCCGCGGGCTTCGATGTCCTTGTCCTTGATGGCGGCGTTTATCAGGCGCAAGGTGGACAGGCGCAGCGCGTCCCTGTCCTTCATGGCCTGTTTCAGGGCCGCATTGACCCGTCCACGCATATCCATGCTGTCCCGTTCCCCATCCCCTGGACGACAAGCCGCGACCATAGCGAAAGAGATACCCCGGCACAACCGGGCAGCATTTTGCCTAAGTTATTGATTTCATGTGAACTCCCAAAATGTGATCGGGGTTGACCCACCCCCGGCCCATGGCCTATCACCGCCCCGATCACCCGTTTCCCGGAAGGCTCTGCCATGGCCCAAGCGACCCCGTCGACCCCGACCGCCTGCCTCGCGCTTGCGGACGGGACCATCTTCTACGGACAGGGCTTCGGCGCGACGGGACAGACAGTGGCGGAACTGTGCTTCAACACCGCCATGACCGGCTATCAGGAGATCATGACCGATCCCTCCTATGCCGGGCAGATCGTGACCTTCACCTTCCCCCATGTCGGCAATGTCGGCGTGAACCCCGAAGACGATGAAACCGCCGATCCGGTCGCCGAAGGCATGGTGGTGAAATGGGACCCGACCGCGCCGTCGAACTGGCGCTCGGCCGAGGCGCTCAAGGGCTGGCTCGAGCGGCGCGGCCGCATCGCCATCGGCGGCATCGACACCCGCCGCCTGACCCGCGCGATCCGTCAGCAGGGCGCGCCGCATGTGGCACTGGCCCATGATCCCGAAGGCCGCTTCGACATCGCCGCACTGGTGGCGGCGGCGCGCGGCTTCAAGGGTCTGGTCGGGCTCGATCTGGCGAAGACCGTGACCTGCGCCCAGTCCTACCGCTGGGATGAAATGCGCTGGGCCTGGCCGCAGGGCTATGCCCGCCAGTCCGACCCGCGCTTCCGCGTCGTCGCCGTCGATTACGGCGCGAAACGCAACATCCTGCGCTGCCTCGCCAGTGTGGGGTGCGACGTGACTGTCCTGCCCGCCACGGCCACCGCCGACGACGTGCTGGCCTATGAACCCGACGGCGTCTTCCTGTCGAACGGCCCCGGCGATCCGGCAGCCACGGGCGCCTATGCCGTGCCGATGATCCGCGGCGTGCTTGACCGGACAGACCTGCCGGTCTTCGGCATCTGCCTCGGCCACCAGATGCTGGCGCTGGCCCTGGGCGCGAAGACGATCAAGATGAACCACGGCCATCACGGCGCGAACCACCCGGTGAAGGACCTCGAGACCGGCAAGGTCGAGATCACGTCGATGAACCACGGCTTCGCGGTGGATGCCCAGACGCTCCCCTCCGGCGTGGTCGAAACGCACCGGTCGCTCTTCGACGGGTCGAACTGCGGCATTCGCATGCAGGATCGTCCGGTCTATTCGGTCCAGTATCACCCCGAGGCAAGTCCCGGCCCGCAGGACAGCTTCTACCTGTTCGAACGCTTCGCCGAAGCCATGGCCGCGCGTCAGCCCGCCTGACGCACCCTGACCCGGGGGATGTCCCCGGGATTTACCCTTCATTAACCGCGATTTGGCATGGCTTCGGGGACTGATCAGCCCCCCGTGACCATTCCATGAGCGATCCGCGCCTCGCCTTCCCTGTCCCTGTCGCCGCGCCGCTCGACGCGGCCCCCCGGCGGCGTCTGGGCCAGATCCTCATGGAGGACGGGTATCTCTCCGCTCCGAACCTCGCCCATGCGCTCAGGCGTCAGGCGCATCTGGCGGCACCCTTGGGCGAAATCCTCGTGGCCGAGGGCGCTGTGGCCGAGACGGAGGTGCTGCGGGCGCTTTCCCGCCAGCAGGGGCTGCACCTCGCCGATCTGCAGACCGACCCGCCCGATCCGGGCCTTGCGCGGCTGGTCCCGGCATCTGTCTGGCTGCGCCATGCGGCGGTGCCCATGGGCCGCATGGGGCCGGTCGTAACCATCGCCTGCGCCCGGCCCGACCGCATCGACGCCCTGCGCGCAGATCTGCCACCGGGCTTTCCGCCGGTTCTGCCCGTGGTGGCCCCGCAGGCCCAGATCCTGAGCGCGATAAGCCGCATCTTCCGCGACGAACTGGGCCTGCGTGCCGAAGCCCGCGTGCCCGCCGCCTATAGCTGCCGCAACTGGCAGCCCGCCCGGCCCGCGGCACTTGCCGCGGCGCTGGCGCTGGCGGCGGCGGTGACGCTGATCTGGCCCGCCACCACCTTCGCGCTGCTCAGCCTGCTTGCCGTCCTGTCGCTGGCCGCGATCACCACGCTCAAGCTTCTGGGGCTGGTCAGCGAAGCCCGGACCCGGCTCTGGCCCGATCCTACCCCGCCCACCGGGCCGATCCGCCTGCCCCGGATCAGCGTTCTCGTGCCGCTTTACCGCGAAACCGAGATCGCCACGGCGCTACTGGCCCGGTTGCAGCGCCTGACCTACCCCAAGGCGCTGCTCGACATCATCCTCGTGCTCGAAGAGAAGGACGACGCCACCCGCGCCGCCATCGACCGCGCCGACCTGCCCGTCTGGTTCCGGGTGGTCGAGGTGCCCGAGATCGGCCGCATCACCACCAAGCCGCGCGCGCTGAACTTCGCGCTCGACTTCTGCCGCGGCGACATCGTCGGCATCTGGGACGCCGAGGATGCGCCCGCCCCCGATCAGCTTGACCACATCGCCCGCCACTTCGCCGCGGCGCCGCCCGATGTGGTCTGCCTGCAGGGGGTGCTCGACTACTACAACCCGCGCGCCAACTGGCTGTCGCGCTGCTTCACCATCGAATATGCCAGTTGGTTCCGGGTGATCCTGCCCGGGATCGGACGGCTGGGTTTCGTGCTGCCGCTGGGGGGCACGACGCTGTTCATCCGCCGCGACGCGCTCGAGGCGATGGGCGGATGGGACGCCCATAATGTGACTGAAGACGCCGATCTCGGCCTGCGCATCGCGCGCTTCGGCTGGCGGACGCAGGCGATTTCGACCGTCACCGGGGAAGAGGCGAACTGCCGACCCTGGGCCTGGGTGCGCCAACGATCGCGCTGGCTCAAGGGCTTCATGGTGACCTGGGCGGTGCACATGCGCGCGCCCCGCCGCCTTTTGCGGGAATTGGGCTGGAAGCGGTTTCTGGGCGTGCAGGCCTTCTTCCTCGGCACGCTGTCGCAATTCCTGCTCGCGCCAGTCCTGTGGTCATACTGGTTGATCGTGGCGGGCCTGCCCCACCCGGCCGCCCCGGTGCTGGGGCCAGGTGTGATGACGGCACTCCTGGTCCTGTTCCTCATGACCGAGGCGGTGAACCTTGCCGTCGGGCTTCTCGCCGTGTCAGGCCCGAAGCACCGCTTCCTGGCGCCTTGGGTCCTGTCCATGCCGTTCTACTACCCGCTGGGCGCGCTTGCCGCCTACAAGGCCCTGTGGGAGTTGTTCCTGCGCCCCTTCTGGTGGGACAAGACCCAGCACGGCAAGTCGCCCGCCGACGCGGGCTGATCTCAGCGCGCGTTCTTGCGGCGTTCGGCGTCCTGCTGCAGCCGCGTCATGAACGCGATCGAGATATGGTCGCGCAGCGCGCGGTCGGCGGCCTCTTCGTCGCGCGTCTCGATGGCGCGCACGATGCCGTCATGTTCGTCCTGTGCGATGCGCCCGCGCCCCTGCGCGGCCAGCGACGTCGTCGCCATCAGCGCCATGGTGCGATGCACAAGGTCAAGCTGCTGCACCAGATAGCGGTTGTGCGAGGCCAGATGGATCTGCTTGTGGAACCGCCGGTTCGCGCGGGCCAGTGCGGCGGGATCGTCGACCAGGTCATTGTCGGCGGTCACCATCGCGCGCAAGAGCCGCACCTCTTCCGACGTCGCGTGCCGCGCGGCCAGCCGCGCCGCCAGCGCCTCGAGTTCGCGCCGGACGATATAGAGTTCCGACATCTGGTTGTGGTCAAGCGAGGCGACGATCAGCGACCGGCCGTCACGCTCCAGCAGCGACTGCGTCTCGAGCCGCTGCAGTGCCTCGCGGATGGGCGTGCGCGACACGCCGAAGCGGTCGGCCAGTTCGCTTTCGACCAGCCGGTCGCCGGGCCGGTAGATGCCGACGTCGATCGCCTCGAGGATCATCGAATAGGCGTCGTTCGGAACGGGTTTGGCTTGGGTCATGACCATCCTGTCACCTGCACTTCCCACCTTCGTAGCGCCCGGACCCCCGCGCGATCAAGCCTGCCGTTGAAATCCCTGCGCCCGCGCCCTAGGACAAGGGCCATGGTGCGCACCGTCTTCTCTCATGTCTCGCAGTGGGTCTTCGACCTCGACAACACGCTGTATCCGCCGCGCGCGCGGCTTTTCGACCAGATCGAAGTGCGCATGACGCAATACGTCATGGATGCGCTTGGCGTGGACCGGGCCGAGGCCGACCGCCTGCGCCACCATTACTGGAAGACCTACGGCACGACGCTGGCCGGGCTGATGCGCGAACATGACGTGGACCCGGGACCCTATCTGACCGTGGTTCACGACATCGACATGTCCCATCTCGAGGTGGACCGCGAACTGGTGGCGCATCTGCGCGCGCTGCCGGGGCGGCGGATCGTCTATACCAACGGCAGCGCGCCCTATGCCGAACGCGTGCTGGCCGCGCGCGGGCTGTCGGGCATCTTCGACGCGATCTACGGGGTGGAGCATGCAGGCTTCCGGCCGAAACCCGAACGCGAAGCCTTCGAGACGGTCTTCGCCCGCGACGGCATCGAGCCCACGCGCGCCGCGATGTTCGAGGACGACCTGCGCAACCTCGCCGAACCGCATGCCATGGGCATGCGCACCGTGCTGGTCACGGAGGACCGGGTCGATGCCGATCACGTCCACCACCACACCGACGATCTGACGGGGTTCCTCGCGCAGGTGGTCTAG
>CAZNMV010000200.1:0-6341 GCA_964573835.1 uncultured Aestuariivita sp.
CATCCGGGCGTTGGACCCATAGGCGTGAATGATCCCGCCATTGACGACCGTGGGATCGAAGCCGCCCGCGTCGAGCAGCGTCGCCACCATCGTGGTCGTCGTCGTCTTGCCATGGGTGCCCGCGATGGCGACGTTCGATTTCAGCCGCATGAGTTCGGCCAGCATTTCCGCCCGGCGCACCACGGGAAGGCCGCGGCGGCGCGCCTCGTCAAGTTCGGGGTTGCCCGTCTTGATCGCGGACGAGATCACGACGACCTCGGCGTCTTCAAGGTTCGCCGCCCGCTGCCCTTCGAAGATCAGCGCGCCCAGGGCTTCCAGCCGGTCGGTGATCTTCGACCGTTTGAGGTCGGACCCCTGCACGACATAGCCGTGGTTCAGAAGCACCTCGGCGATGCCCGACATGCCGATACCGCCGATGCCCACGAAATGGATCGGTCCGACATCGCCGGGCAGTTTGGTGGCAGGGCTCATGCGGTCTCCTTCGCGGCCAGCGCCTCGACCAGACCGGCCAGACGCTCGGCGGCATCGGGCCTGCCTGCGGAGAGCGCGGCCGCGGCCATCCGGACCGCGCCCCGCTCTTGCGTGAGGACGGAGGTGATCTGCTGGGTCAGCGTGGCGGGGTCAAGCAGGTTTTCCGGGATCAGGATCGCGCCGCCCGCGTCGACCAGACCGCGGGCATTGGCGGTCTGGTGATCGCCCGTTGCCGCAGCAAAGGGGATGAGGATGGCAGGCCGCCCGATCACTGTGAGATCGGCAATGGTCGAGGCCCCGGCCCGCGCGATGACAAGCTGGGCCTCGGACATGCGCGCGGGCACATCGTGAAAGAAGGGCTGCACATCGGCCTGGATGCCGTGGCGGGCATAGAAGTCGGTGACGCGGGCCATGTCCTCGTCCCGCGCCTGATGACTGACGCGCAGGTTGGCAAGGATCGCAGAGGGCAGTTCGGCCATGGCCTGGGGCACGGCGTCGGACAGGATGCGCGCGCCTTGACTGCCGCCGATCACGAGGATCTGCATCGGGTAATCGCCGGGCGGGATGTAAGGGGCGGCGGCGCGCTTGAGCACGGCGGCGCGCACCGGGTTGCCCACATGCACGCCCTTCGCCCCCTTGGGCAGTTGCGTGGGCCAGAGGCCGCAGGCCACCATCGCCACGCGCGGCGCGAAGATCGTGTTGACCCGGCCAAGGATGCCGTTCTGTTCGTGGATCATCCGCGGCAGCCGCAGGACCCAGGCCGCCGCCATCGCCGGGATCGTCGGATAGCCGCCGAAGCCCACCACCGCCGCGGGCCGGTCGCGCCACATCGACCAGACGGCCGCCGCGACGCCCGCCGCCACGCGGAAGGGCGTCAGGGCCCGCGCCAGCGCGCCGCCCTGCGCGAAGCTGGCCGAGGAAACCTTGACGATCTCGGTCGTGTGGGGGAAGCCGCCGGTATAGCGCGCGCCGCGCGCATCGGTCGACAGCCGCACCCTCCAGCCCCGCGCCAGCATCACCTCGGCCAGCGCCTGGGCGGGAAACATGTGCCCGCCCGTGCCGCCCGCCGCGATGATCAGAAGCGGGGCTTTCGTCATCTGACGCGCCCGCGCAGGATATCGGCGATCTCGCCCTGAGGCCTTGTCCGGGTGAAGGCGAGAAGCATGCCCACCGCGATGCCGCCCGCGATGAGCGAGGACCCACCATAGCTCACGAAGGGCAGCGTCATGCCCTTGGCAGGCAGAAGCCGCACCGCAACGCCCATGTTGATCATCGCCTGCACGCCGAACATGCAGGCCAGCCCCGCGCCAGCCAGCCGCACGAACGGATCGCGTTCACGCATCAGCCGGATGAGCGAGCGCACCACGATCATCGCGTAAAGCGCAATGATGACAAGCACGAGGATCAGCCCGTATTCCTCGGCAGCGACGGCGATGATGAAATCGGTATGCGCGTCAGGCAACGACCATTTCACCTGCCCCTCGCCCACGCCGACGCCGAAAAGCCCGCCTTCGCGGATCGCGTCGGTGGCATAGCCAAGCTGCGTGCGCGGATCGACCTCGGGCGTGAGAAAGCCGTCGATGCGGCGGGCGAAATGTTCCGAATTGGCATAAGCGAAGGACCCCGCCAGCACCACCGCCGCCGCCATCCCGATCAGCAGCAGGATCGGCGCGCCCGCCACGAAATACATCACCCCCCAGCCGAACAGGACAAGTGCCGCCTGCCCGAAATCGGGCTGCAGCGCCAGCATCAGCACGATCGAGATGCACAGGATGAAGGACCACATCCGCCCTGGCGGCCCGCCGATCTGCTGGCTGGCCGAGATGAGCCACGCGGTGACAACCACGAACGCCGGCTTGAGGAATTCGGACGGCTGCACGCTGGCAAAGCCCAGCGAATACCAGCGCACCGCGCCCTTGCCGAAATCGGTGCCGAAGACCGGCAGAAGCGCCAGCGCCGCAAAGGCGCAGACAAAAGCCAGCGCCGCGAGCCGCCGCACCAGCGTCGGCGACATCATCGAGGTGATGATCATCGCCACCAGCGCCATGCCGCCGAAGGCCGCCTGCCGTTCGACATAATGGAACGGGCCGAGCCCGTTGCGTTCAGCCAGCGGCGGCGAGGCCGCAAAGCCCAGAAGAAGGCCGATCCCGCACAGGATCAGGACACAGGACATCGTCCATTTGTCGATCGTGCGCCACCACTTGGGAAGAATGGGTTCCCCGCGTTCCGCGGGCATGGCCCCATAGACCATCTCCGTCATGGATCACTGCCTGTCTGCTGCCTCGGGTCCGCCCCTTTGCGGGGTCTCAAGCGAAACTCTACCGCGAAAGCCCGGGCCGCGCCAGTCCTTCCGCCTTGCCATGAGCGGCATTTCGCGCCAGTGGAGCGCGGATGGAGTTCGACTGCGTCATCCTTGGGGCCGGGGCGGCCGGACTGATGTGCGCCGGCGTCGCGGGGGGCCGGACGCTGGTGATCGACCATGCCCGCGCGCCGGGCGAAAAGATCCGCATCTCGGGCGGCGGGCGGTGCAACTTCACCAACCTCCAGGCAGGGCCGGCCAACTTCCTGTCGGAGAACCCCCATTTCGCCAAATCGGCGCTGGCGCGCTACACGCAGTGGGATTTCCTCGACCTCGTGAACCGGCACCGGATCGCCTGGCACGAAAAGACACTGGGCCAGCTCTTCTGCGACGGACGCTCGACCCAGATCATCGCGATGCTGATGGACGAGGCGACGCGCGCCGGGGCCGAGGTCTGGCTGCGCAGCTCGCTGGCCGATCTGTCCCATGACGGGGGGCGGTTCCGGCTCGACCTCGACCGCGACGGCGAAAGGCTGCACGTCAGCACCCGCGCGCTGGTGCTGGCCACGGGCGGCAAGTCGATCCCCAAGATGGGGGCGACGGGCCTTGCCTATGACATCGCGCGCCGCTTCGGCCTGCGGGTCACCGACACGCGGCCCGCCCTTGTCCCCCTCACCTTTCCCGAAGGCCGCTTCGCGCCGCTTGCGGGCGTGTCCGTCCCCGTGCGGGTCAGCGCCGGAGAAGCCGCTTTCGAAGAGGCGATGCTCTTCACCCATCGCGGCCTGTCGGGGCCCGCGATCCTGCAGGCCTCCTCCTACTGGCGCGAGGGGGGCGCGGTCTCGGTGAACCTCGACCCCGGGGGGCGGCTGGCAGGCGCGCTGCGCAGCACCCGCGCGACAGGCGGCCGCGTGGCGCTGACGACTGCGCTTGCGGCGCATTTCCCGGCGCGCCTCGTCGATCACATCGCGGGCGAATTCGGGCTCGCAGGCAGGCTCGCCGACCAGTCGGACCGCCGCATCGACGATCTCTGCGCGGGGCTCACCGACTGGCGGCTGACGCCTGCCGGGTCCGAAGGATACCGCACGGCGGAAGTCACGCTGGGCGGGATCGCGACAGACGGCCTCTCGTCCCAGACGATGGAGGCGCGGTCGGTCCCCGGCCTTTTCGCCATAGGCGAGGCGGTGGACGTGACCGGCTGGCTCGGCGGCTACAACTTCCAGTGGGCCTGGTCCTCGGGCCACGCGGCGGGTCAGGCGATCCGGGCGCGGCCGGGCTGAGCGCGCGGACAGGAACGCGGCCCCTGCTTCTTCGGGTTCACAAATATCCCGGGGGGTCGCGCGTCAGCGCGACGGGGGCAGAGCCCCCTGCCCGGCCAGCCGCCCGCGCACCTCGGCCACGAAATCCTCGCCGCGCTTCTCGAAATTGTCGTATTGGTCGAAACTGGCCGCAGCGGGCGCAAGAAGGACGGTATCGCCCGGTTCGGCCTCGGCCATGGCACGCTCCACCGCGCGGGCCATGGTGGTGCAGACCTCGGTCTCCATCTCGAGCTGCAGCGCGAAGGCGGCCGCCTCGCGCCCGATCACATAGGCCTTGGCGACGTTCCCCTTGGCCGCGTTCAGTGCCGCCACCCCGCCCTCTTTCTCGAGCCCGCCGCAGATCCAGCGGATGCGCGGGAAGGCCTGCAGCGCCTTGAGCGCGCTATCCACATTGGTGGCCTTGCTGTCGTTGACGAAGATGACGCCGCCGGCTTCGGCGATGCGCTGGCTGCGATGCGGCAGTCCGGGGAAGGTGTGGAATGCGGCCTCGATCTCGCGCGGGGCAAGACCCAGCGCGCGCGCCGCGGCGTAGGCGGCGCAGGCATTCTGATGATTGTGTGCGCCCGGCAGGCCCGCCACCCCGCGCAGGTCGATCGACGCGGTCTGGCGGCCCTTGCGCCACTCGGCCAGAAACCCCTTGCGGGCAAAGACATGCCAGCCCGGACCGGCCAGCTTCTGCGTGGCCGAGATGCGGATGACCCGGTCGTCGCCCGGCCCTTCGGAGAGCTGGTTGGCCAGAAACCGGCCTTCGAGTTCGTCCACGCCGATCACCGCGCGGTCGGGGCCGCCTTCGGCCAGCAGCCGGCGCTTGGCCGCGAAATAGCCGCCCATGCCGCCGTGGCGGTCCAGATGATCGGGCGAGAGATTGGTGAACAGCGCCACGTCCGGCGTCAGCGCCCGGGCCAGTTCGATCTGGTAGCTCGACAGCTCCAGCACAATCACCGCGCCGTCGCCCGGCGGGTCGAGGTCAAGCACCCCGCGCCCGATATTGCCCGCCAGCTGCGCATCGCGGCCGCCCTGGCGGAAGATGTGATGGATGAGCGCCGAGGTGGTCGATTTCCCGTTCGATCCCGTGACGGCGATGACGCGCGGGGGCGTGTCGAACCCGTCCCAGTCCGGGGTGGCGAGGGACCGGAAGAACAGGCCCACATCGTTGTCGACCGGGACGCCCGCGTCAAAGGCGGCGGCGATGGCCGGGTTGGTGCGGGGGTAGAGATGCGCGATGCCGGGCGAGGTGATCAGCCGCGCGACGCCCTCGAAGGCACCTGCCCGGGTCAGGTCGCGGGGGGCGAAGCCTTCGGCCTCGGCGCGGGCGCGGGCCTCGGGGTTGTCGTCCCAGACCACCACCTCTGCCCCGCCCGCCTCCAGCGCGCGCGCCGCCGTCAGGCCCGACCGGCCGAGGCCGAGAACGGCGATGGTCTGTCCTGTCACGCCTTGCACCGGAATCATGCGGCTTCCCCCTGTCCGACCGGGGGGAGAGTGTCGCGGCAGGCGGCCCGGCGCAAGATGCGCTCAGCCTGACAGGCCTACCACGGGATCGCCTTGCGGTCGCGGAAGAAGCCGCCGGTGGGGCCGTCTTCAGGCAGGCGGGCCAGCCACAGCGCGGTGTCGGCACCCTCTTCCGGGGTGCGGTCGGCACCGGCCCCGCCCATGCGGGTCTGCACCCAGCCGGGGCACATCGCGTTGATCTTGATGCATTTTGGCAGATCGCGCGGCAGCGCGTGCGTCAGCGCGTTGAGCGCGGCCTTGGCCACGCCGTAGGCACCCGGGCCTTCGAGACCGGCGGCAAAGCTGCCCCAGTCGGAGGAGACATTGACGATGCGGCCCCGGCCTGCCGCCTCCATATGCGGGCGGCAGGCGCCGATGAGGTGATAGGGGCCGTGGAGCATGACCTGCATCGAGGTCTCGAAGCCGAGCGGGTCCTCCATCAGCGAGGTGTCGATCAGGACGCCCGCGTTATTCACCAACACATCGACGCCCCCGATCCGGGTGAGGGCCGGGCCGAAAGTGTCGGGGTCTTCGAGGTCGAGGTGCACCCAGTCGCAATCGAGCGCCTGCGCCGTCTGCCGCCCCGCCATCGGGTCGCGCGCGCCGATGAAGACGCGGTGATCGGCGGCCAGACCGCGGGCGATGGCGAAGCCGATCCCGCGGTTCGCGCCGGTGACGAGGGCGGTTTTCATGGGGTGAGGGTAGTTGGCTGGTTGGGGACGCGCAACGGGGCTGCGCGCGGTTCGCCCTGCGGGGCCGCCGGGGCG
>CAZNMV010000201.1:0-6317 GCA_964573835.1 uncultured Aestuariivita sp.
TCCAGCAGCGCCAGCCGTGCAAGCCGCGTGACCATCGCGCCATCCTCGTCCGTCAGACAGGCGAGCACCCGCCACTCCGGTACCCGCAGCCCGGCCTTGCGGGCGCGGGCATGGAACTGCGCGCTGGCGCGGTCGCTCACCGCGGCCAGCAGATACAGCAGGTATTCATCGACAAAGGGCGCCTGCCCGGTATGGCCGGCGTCATCCGGCATGGGCGGCCTGCGGGGCGAGATTTGTCTTGACCGACAATATATGAAATTTCATGTTAATGCCAATAGGAGGGACTCGATCCGTGTCTGTGACATTGACCATATCACGACTTCGGAATGCAACCGACAGGATTCGGGTTCTTTCGCTCGTGCCCGCATCGGGTGCGCCCTTGCCCGGCTGGGACGCGGGCGCACATGTCCGCGTCGATCTCGGTGCCGCGGGCAGCCGCGCCTATTCGCTGATCCGCTGGCCGGGCGAGGATGCCGCGGTCTGGCACATCGCGGTGCAGCGCGAAGACATGGGGGATGGCGGCTCGCGCGCCATGCACGCGCTCTCCCCGGGCGACCCGGTCCGGGCCGAAGGGCCCAAGAACGACTTCGCCCTTGGCGATCACGCGGGCCCCGCGCTGCTGATTGCGGGCGGCATCGGGATCACGCCGCTGATCTCCATGGCGACCGATCTGGCCGCCGCGGGCCGTGACTTCCGCCTTGTCTTCGCCGCGCGCAACCGCGCGGCCATGGCCTTCGGCGACCAGCTATCGCAGGTGTTCGGCGACCGGGTGCGCCTCGCCTTCGATGACGAAGACCCTCTCGATCTTGCGGGGCTGCTGACCGGGATCGATCCGGCGACGCATCTCTACATCTGCGGCCCGCGCGGGATGATCGAGGCCGCGCGCGACGCCGCCGAACGCGCAGGCTTTCCGGCCGCGCAGGTGCATGTCGAACTCTTTACCAACCCCGCCCCCCAGGGCGGCGACCGCCCCTTCGAGGTCGAGATCGCCTCGACCGGCGCGGTCTTCACTGTGCCGCCGGGTCAGTCGATCATCGAAGTTCTCGAGGACGGCGGCGTCGATCTGGTCTATGATTGTCAGCGCGGCGATTGCGGCATCTGCCAGACCGACGTGATCAGCGGCACGCCAGATCACCGCGACGTGGTGCTGTCCGAGGCCGAGCGTGCGGCGGGCAAGGTCATGCAGATCTGCGTGAGCCGCGCGAAGTCCGACCGCCTTGTCCTTGACCTGTAACGGAAAAAGGGAGCGCCGCATGAGTACCTATACCCCCGAGAGCGCCCGCGCCCTGATCCGCGGCCACCAGGTGCACCGCGACGTCTATACCAGCCAGGATGTCTTCCGGCTCGAGATGAAGCACCTGTTCCGCAATGTCTGGCTGTTCGTCGGTCATGACAGCCAGACGCCCAACAAGGGCGACTACTTCACCACGCAGGTGGCCGACCAGCCGGTGATCCAGGTCCGCCATTCCGACGGCGAAATCCATGTCCTTTACAACCGCTGCCCCCACAAGGGCACGAAGATCGCCATAGACCGAACTGGAAACACTGGGAAATTCTTCCGCTGCCCCTATCACGCCTGGTCCTTCAAGACCGATGGCTGCCTGCTCGCAATCCCGCTGAAGAAGGGCTACGAGGGCACAGGGCTCTCCGACACGCCGAACGGCAAGGGCATGAAGGCGGTGGGCGCGGTCAGGAATTACCGCGGCTTCGTCTTCGCCCGGCTCGCAGAGACGGGCATCTCCTTCGAGGATTTCTTCGGCGAGAGCCTCAGCAGCATCGACAACATGGTCGATCGCTCACCCGAAGGGCGGCTCGAAGTGTCCGGCCCGCCCCTGCGCTACATGCACAAGTGCAACTGGAAGATGCTGGTCGAGAACCAGACCGATACCTGCCACCCGATGGTCGCGCATGAATCGAGCGCCGGCACCGCCGTGAAGCTCTGGCAGGAAATGGGCAACCCCGAACCCCGCCCGGCGGCGATGCAGATC
The DNA here is from genome assembly GCA_964573835.1 of uncultured Aestuariivita sp. Lineage (GTDB taxonomy): Bacteria > Pseudomonadota > Alphaproteobacteria > Rhodobacterales > Rhodobacteraceae > JAGYKE01. The sequence goes on from CAZNMV010000201.1 coordinate 1,989, forward strand.
ATCGCGCCTTTCATGTCGCCTTACGACTTTTTTGAGGGCATGGGCATCCGCACCTGGCCCAACGGCCATGGCCACACCGGCGTCCAGGGGTCGATCCATTCCAATTATGACGCGATCCCGGGCTATTTCGACGCCATGAAGGCCGCCTACGGCGAAGACCGCGCCAAGGCGATCCTGGACGAGAATCGCCACAACACCGTCTATTTCCCCAACATCATGGTGAAGGCCCCGCTGGCGCAGCTGCGCAACTTCATCCCCATGGCCGCCGACCGCTGCCTTGTGGAAAGCTATGTCTACCACCCCGTCGGCGCGCCGCGCGAACTCACCGCGCGGTCGGCCATGTACAACCGCATGATCAACGCGCCTACCTCGATCGTCGGCCATGACGACCTGGAGATGTACGAACGCGCGCAGGAAGGGCTTTTGTCCGACGGGCTCGAATGGGTCGACCTGCACCGCCTTTACGACGCGGACGAGGATTTCAGCGAGACCCGCGTGGAAAACGGCACCACCGAACGCCAGATGCGCAACCAGTTCGACGCCTGGGCGAAGTTCATGCACGAAGAAGCGCAGCCTGCCCGGGCAGAGGCCGCCGAATGACCCCCACCCGCGAAGATCTCATCGATTTTATCTATGCCGAGGCGCGCATGCTGGATGAAGGGCGCTTCGCCGACTGGCTGGCACTCTGGCTGCCCGAGGGCCATTACTGGATGCCGCTCGACTACAAGCAGACCGATCCCGAGACAGTGACTTCGTTGCTTTACGAGGACAACTTCATGTTGCGCCTGCGGGTCGAACGGCTGGAAGGCGAACGCACCTTCAGCCAGAAACCCAAAAGCCGCTGTCACCACGTGCTGAACCGGCCCTTCGTCGATGAATATGACCCCGACGCCAACCGCTATGTCACCACGACCGCGATGCACTATGTCGAAACGCGCCTCGACGAACAGAAATTGCTGGCGGTGACGGCGCGTCACGAACTGAAGGTCGAAGGCGGAACCATCCGCATCGCGAACAAGCGCGTCGATCTCCTGAACTGTGACGCCGCCTTCGGCAACATCCAGCTTCTGCCATGACGCTTGCCGCCCTGCCTTCCGTTCACGATGCCTTCCTGCGCGCCGCGCGGGCCTGGCCGGAACGCCCCATGCTCGACACCCTGCCCGGCACCGCGGATGTCTACGGCATCGACGCGGGCGAGATCACCTATGGCATGGCCGAAGCCGCCATATCCTGGATGGCGGAGGAGTTTTCCGACGCGGGCTATACCGCAGGCCAGCGCGTGGCGCTTCTCTTGGAAAACCGCCCGCGCTTCTTCCTGATCTGGCTGGCGCTGAACCGGTTGGGCCTGTCGGTCGTGCCGATCAACCCCGATCTGCGCGCGGCAGAGCTGGAATACCTGCTCGGCCATTCCGAACCGGCGCTGGTGATCGCCATCGGGACACGCGTCGCCGATCTGGCCGCCGCCGCACATGCCGCAGGCCTCGCCGCCCCGGTGATCGAAGACGGCGACCCTGTCCCGCCCCCGCGCCCGGGATCGGTCGTCGCCGAAGATGCAGACGGCGGCGCGCGCGAGGCGGCAGTCCTCTACACCAGCGGCACCACCGGCAAACCCAAGGGCTGCGTCCTGTCGAACACCTATTTCCTGATGGCGGGCGACTGGTACACCGGGCTCGACGGCATCGTCAGCCTGCGTGAGGATGGCGAGCGGATGATCACCCCCCTTCCCGTCTTTCACATGAACGCCATGGCGGCCAGCTTCATGGGCATGCTCGCCGTGGGCGGCTGCCTCACCGTGCTGGACCGCTTCCACCCGAAAACCTGGTGGGACGACGTGCGCGCCGCGCGCGCCACCTGCCTGCATTACCTGGGCGTCATGCCCTCGATTCTCATGAAGGCGCCGGACGATGCGCGCGACCGCGACCATTCCGTGCGATTCGGCTTCGGCGCGGGCGTCGACCCCAAACTGCACGCCCCCTTCGAGGCACGCTTCGGTTTCCCCCTTTGCGAAGGCTGGGCGATGACCGAAACCGGCCTTGCCACCGCCATCACCAACAACAGGCCCGACCGCCTGATCGGCCATTCCTCCCTCGGCCTTCCTGGGCCCGAGATGGAGCTGCGCATCGTCACCGATCAGGGGACCGACGCCGCCCCGGGTGAACCGGGCGAACTTTGGGTCCGCCGCGCCGGCAGGAACCCCCGCGACGGGTTTTTCACAAGGTATTACAAGGACGAAGCCGCCACACTTGAAGCCTGGGAACAGGGCTGGTTCCATACCGGCGACATCGTGCGGCGTGACGATCAGGCCCGCGTCTTCTTCGTCGACCGCAAGAAGAACGTGATCCGCCGGTCCGGCGAGAACATCGCGGCGGTCGAGGTCGAATCCGTCCTCATGAAACACCCCGATATCACCGCCGCCGGTGTCGCCGCCGTTCCCGACGCGATCCGCGGGGACGAGGTCTTCGCCTGCCTGACCGTGGCCGACCCCTCTGCCGCAAAGGCGCGCGAGATCGCCGATTGGGCGCTGACCCAGATGGCCTATTACAAGGTCCCGGGCTACATCGCCTTCGTTGACGCCCTGCCCCTGACGCCAACGCAGAAGATCCAGCGCGCCGAACTCAAGGCGCTGGCGGCGAGGCTGCTGGCGGATGGCGCGGCGCATGACCTGAGCGCCCTCAAGAAAAGGCAGGTGGCCTGATGGCGCGTCGGCGGCAGGGATATGATGGCGTTGTCCTGACCGCCCCCGTGACGGTGCCCTATCAGCGCTATTCCATCGACACCGCGCATTTCTGGATCGCGCGCGCCCTGCGCGCCACGCTTGATGCCGCGGGGCTGAAACCGGCTGACATCGACGGCTTCTCGGTCGCGTCCTTCACGCTCTTCCCCGACACGCCCGTGGGGCTGACCCAGCATCTGGGCCTCAGCCCGCGCTGGCTCGACACGATCCCGATGGGCGGGGCTTCCGGCGTCGTGGCCCTGCGCCGTGCGGCCCGCGCCGTGCAGGCGGGGGATGCCGACATCGTCGCCTGCGTGGCGGGCGACACCAACCAGATCGACAGCTTCCGCAAGCTGCTCTCGTCCTTCTCGCGCTTCGCGATGGATGCGTCCTATCCTTACGGCTTTGGCGGCCCGAACGCGAATTTTGCCCTGCTCACAGACCGTTACATGACGGAATTCAACGCAACCCGCGAAGATTTCGGCCGCCTTTGCGTGGCGCAGCGGGCGAACGCGCTGAAGAACCCGCACGCGGTGATGAAAAAGCCGCTGACGATGGAAGACTACCTCACCGCCCGTCCTATCGCCGACCCCATCGCGCTGTTCGATTGCGTGATGCCGGTCGCCGGGGCCGAGGCCTTTCTGGTGATGACCGAAGACGAGGCCGTGCGCCGGAACCTTCCTTTCGCCCGCATCGCGGGGGCCATCGAACGGCACAACGCCCATGTGGACGATCCCATCCAGCTGCGTGGCGGCTGGACGATCGACCGGGACGAATTGTGGGACATGGCCGCCTGCGCGCCCGCCGATATGGACCTTGTCCAGACCTATGACGACTACCCCGTGATCAGCCTGATGCAGATCGAGGATCTGGGCTTCTGCGACAAGGGCGCCGCCCCCGATTTCCTGCGCGACCGCGATCTGACCACCGAAGGCGACTTCCCCCACAACACCAGCGGTGGACAGCTGTCCGCCGGGCAGGCGGGTGCTGCGGGCGGCTTCATCGGGCTGGTCGAGGCGATCCGCCAGGTCACCGGCCAGGCAGGCCCGACGCAGGTCAGGGGCGCGCGCCGCGCGCTCGTCTCGGGCTTCGGCATGATCAACTATGACCGCGGCCTGTGCACCGGTGCCGCCGTGCTGGAGGCCGCATGACAGACGCCCTCCGCCCGCCGCCCAAGAAAGACCCGCAGAAGCGCACGGTCAGCCCCACCCTGCCCCCGGGCCTGCGCAGCCGCGCGGCGCTGGGTCTGTCGGCGGCGGCGGCCGAAGGGCGCTTTGCGCTGCAGTCCTGCGCCGATTGCGGCGCGCTGCAATACCCGCCGCGCGATGCCTGCAACCGCTGCCTGTCGGTCGACCTGCGCTGGCGCGATGTGGACCCCGGCGGCACGCTTCTGGCCGAAACCACCATCCACACCACGGTCGATGTCTATTTCCGCGAACGCATGCCCTGGCGCACCGGCACCGTGCAGCTGGACGCCGGTCCCGTCGTCATCGCCCATGTTCATGGCGACGTCGCTCCACGCGGCCGCGTGCGGATGTGGAACCTGCTCGACCGGGCGGGTCAGGCGGTGCTGGTCGCCATGCCCGACGGCCGCACGCCCCACATGGAGGACGACC
>CAZNMV010000202.1:0-6285 GCA_964573835.1 uncultured Aestuariivita sp.
AGACGTCAAGGACCAGCTTCGGCACGTTGGCCTGTGCCGGCAGGAACTGGTGCAGTCGCAGCGTCACTTCCTGTGCCGCGGCGGGCCCTGCGATCAGAGCGGCCATCGCCGCGCCGCCGATCAGGCCAAGGACTTCTCTTCTCTTCGTCATGATGCAATCTCCCCATTGCGAACCGACTTCTGCGGTTTTCTTACCGACGCAGTATTAAATGGCCATCTTTCGGCCAATCAAGCTTGGTTATGCCAGCGACATGAAAAAGCGCGCTTGCATAACCATCACGACAAGTATCCCGGTCAGGGATCATGCCGATCTCCTCGTTTCGCGCGATACCGCGCCTTCCAGCCCCGTGCTGCCGTAAAGCCATTCGATCTGGTCGTACCAGTCCTGCGGCCCGCGTGCACCCATCACCGTGTTGCGCAGTTCGGCATGCGCGCCCGCGGGATGATAGACATGTTCCCCGATGGCCCGCGACTGAAGCTGTACGCGTGCCGTGCGCAGGCGGCGGCGGTCCTGATAGGACATGAGCGCCTGCGCCGGATCATCGACCTGCCCCATCTCGTGGGCAAGGCAGACGGCATCTTCCATAGCCATACAGGCGCCCTGCGCGAAGTATTGCAGCATCGGATGCGCCGCGTCGCCCAGAAGCGCCACGCGCCCGTCGACCCAGCCCATGACCGGGTCGCGGTCGCAGAGCACCCATTTCTTCCAGTCCCGGCCCATGTCGATGATCTGGCGCGCGCGCGGATGGACATGGTCGAACCCGCGCCGCACCTCGTCATGGTCGACCGGCTGGCCGGCGACGGGGGCGGGTGCGTCGTTGTGATAGGTGACCACCAGGTTGAACAGTTTCCAGCCCGACAGCGGGTAATGCACGATATGGCATTTCGGCCCGGCCCAGAGGGTGGCCGCGTTCCAGCGCAGGTCTTCGGGCATCTGGTCGGTCGGAATGACCGACCGGTAGGTCGTGTGCCCCGATACCCGCGGCGGCCCGTCGCCCACAAGCTGCGCGCGGATCTTCGACCAGAGCCCGTCCGCCCCGATCAACGCGCGGCCGCTCACCCGTTCTCCGGTGTCGAGGATGGCCGACGCGGTCTCGGCATCCTGTTCATACCCGATCACGGCGGCATTGGTGCGCAGATCGACCAGCGGATGATCATGGCACGCCTTGAGGAAGACGCCGTGCAGATCGCCCCGGTGCACCACCGCATAAGGATTGCCGAAGCGTTCGCGGAACGCGCCGTCAAGCGGGATGCGCGTGATCTCGTCCCCGCTCAGCGCATCCATCAGGCGCAGATTGTCGATGTAGACGGCCATTTCCCGCGCGCGGTCGCCCACGCCCAGCGTGTCGAAGGCATGGAACGCGTTCGGCCCAAGCTGGATGCCCGCGCCGATCTCGCCCAGTTGGGCGGCCTTTTCCAGCACGATGGACGCGACGCCCTTCTGCGCGAGACCGATCGCGGTGGCCAGCCCCCCGATCCCGCCGCCCGCGATGACAACCCTGTCTGTCATTCGGCTGCCGACAGCGTGAGCGCGATGGGGTCGAGCCCGTCGATCCCCCCGGTGATCACATCGCCCGCCACGACCGCGCCGACGCCCGCGGGCGTGCCGGTCATGATCACATCGCCGGGGCGCAGGTGATAATAGCGCGACAGGTCCATGATGATCTCGGGCACGTCATGGATCAGTTCGTCCAGCGTCGCATCCTGCTTGACGGCACCGTTGACCTCCAGATGGATGCGCTGCGGCCCGATGGGGGCCATATCGGCGGCCTTGGTCATCGGGGAAAAGACCGCCGAATCCTCGACATCCTTGCCCATGTCCCAGGGGCGGCCCTTGTCCTTGCCATCCTGCTGCCGGTCGCGCCGCGTCATGTCGAGCGCACAGCCATAGGCATAGACCGCCGCCTCGGCCTCGGCCTTCGTCGCGCGGAACACGGGCGCGCCCATGGCAAAGGCCAGTTCCATCTCGAAATGATAGTTCGTCGTGCCCGGCGGATAGGGGGTGGAAGCGCCTGTCATGATCGCGTGGGCGGGCGACTTGGTGAAGTAGAAGGGGTTTTCCCGGTCGACCTCATGCCCCATTTCCTTGGCATGGGCAGCATAGTTGCGCCCGACGCAGAAGATCCGCGCCACGGGATAGGCCGCAGTTTCGCCGTTCACGGGGATGGTGAAGGCCGGCGGCAGGGTGAACAATGTCGCGGTCATCTTGCGCGTTCCTCGTAGTAGCCCAGCTTGTCCTGCAGCGGGCGGTCATGGACGCGGACCAGGAAGCTTTCCTCATCCGCCTGATGGGTGATCTCGGCGAAGACGGGGGCGGTGAAGGTGTCCTTCGGACCCCATGCGATGCGTTCGCCGTTGACGGTTGTCGTGCCGCGCCCCTTCACGACATGGAACGCCGCACTGGCCGACCGCAGGGGCGGCGCGTCGGTCTGGCCTGCGTGCAGCATCATGGCGGTGAAGCCCATGGTCGGCAGCACGTCGCGCCCCGTTTCGGGGTTGATGTAGTCAAGTTCCGCCACGCCATCTTCGGCATATTCCGCCATCCGGCGCAGCGCGGCTTCGGTGTTCTTCCAGGGATAGCGCATCATCGGATAGCGCCGCGTGGTCGATCCCAGCCGCCGCGACGGCGCAAGCCCCGCGGCCAGATATTCCACCGCGCTCGCGTCCGGGCGGTTGCGCTGGGCCTGAAGCGGCCCCTCGATCGCGTAGGAGCCTTCGAGATAGACAAACAGCGGCAAATCGAGCGCGTCGAGCCAGACGACAGGTTCCAACCCGTCATGCCCGTGATCGTGCCAGTCGCCGCCCGGGGTCAGGACAAGATCGCCGTTTTCCATCGGCAGCTTCTCACCATCCACCACGGTATAACCGCCGGTGCCTTCGACGACGATGCGCGCGGCGGAGGGCGTGTGCTTGTGCGCGGGCGCGCTTTCGCCCGGCAACAGAAGCTGCATGCCCAGATAGATCGACGAGGTCGCCTGCATCGCGCCCGTGCCGCGCCCCGGATCGGACAGGACCAGCACCCGGCGTTCGGCTTTTTCCACCGGCGTCAGTTCGCCTGCGCGCAGCAGGAGCGGACGCAGCGCGGGATAGGACCAGTGGCCCGGCTTCGTCACCGGCTTCGGCGCGCCATGGGGCAGCACGTTGCGCATCATCGGCCAGAGCGGCGCGACACCCGCGCGCGCCATGTCGTCGCGATAGTCCTGCGGCAGCTCCTCGAGCGTGCCCAGCTGTTCCGACATTCTCTCCCCTCCCTCGGTCACGGATATTTAGATAGCATACTTACTATCATCATCCCGCGTCAAGACCGAACCTCCGCCCCCGACTATGCGCAGCCCTGCGCACACACAGAAGGGCGTTTGTAACCATTTCACAGAAAAAACCGACCGGACGGTTGATTTTTTCGTGATCGGGGGGCGTCAGGGTGCTGCGTGCTCAACGCATTTCCAGTCGGCAGTCCGGGGTCAGCTCCAGATCCACTCTCCGAAACCGATTGAGCTCTGGTGTCGGCGCGAAGTCGATCATCTGAAACGGGATCGGACTGCGATAGCCGTGCATGTTGTTGCTGACGTTTTCAGGCACCTTAAGCAGAATGTCGTTTCGGGTCAGGTTCTGCAGTCTCTGGTTATGGATGTTGATGTAGTTGTATCTGCCGACAGTGTAAAAGAGGTGCCCGGTCTCGCCCGGTTCCGGCATGCGGATACCGCGATAGTTTCCGACCGGGTTCCGTTTGCCCCATTCCCAATCCTTTGACTCCACACCGTGATAGCTGCCAACGAGGAACGTCCTCCATTGCGGGCAATTGTTCGTCAGGTAGACATCGAAACTCTGGTAGGCAGGCGCATTGACTGGTTCTCCGGCCACAGACCTGTCCCGGACAGTGTCGAAGAGCTCGCTCACATCCTTCAGGGCGGCGTCCCGCGCTTCCTGATAGGCCCGGAACACGTCAGGATATAGCCTTTGAACCGACGCATGGATGGTATCGAAGCGATAATCGCCATCCAGCGTCCGGAAGACCGACTCGATGCCGGATGCGGTCATCGGTGGAAAGTTTTTCGCGATGTAAGCCCGCGCGACAGCTGCAAGCACGGCTTCGTCGTCAGGATTCGCGAGAAGGGCTTGCCACCCGCCGACCACGGGAAGCCCGAACATGGCGCTGTGCTTGCCGTCCGGCGTCCAGCCGGGGAATATCCGTTCGCCAAGCCGGATCAGCCTTTCCCTGCTGGTTTCGACGGGCCGGGCCGTCTGCGGGGTCTCTGCAGCCGGACCGGGCGCGGCGGCGGTGTCTGAAACAGGCACCGTAACCGGCGGCAGCACGACCGGGGCCGGGGGCGCTTCGGCAACGCTTTCCGGCGCGGCAGCGGTGGCCTGCGGGCCGGCCCGCTGCTCCGGAACCGCAACTGGCGCAGGCGCCGGTTCCGTCACCGCAGCGACGCTGGCAGATGTGCGGGACGGGCCGAAATCGAAACTGACCTGCGGGATCAGACCCTGAGACCAGGCAATGCCGATCAGGAAGTAGAGGCCCAGAACTCCCAGCACTATCTTCCCGCGCTGCGCGTAAAGACGTGCTCGGAACGGGGCCTTGGCATCTGCCTTGGGGGGCACGTCAGGGGCAGACCCTGCTGCGTCGCGCTGTCCGTCCGGCGCGGCTCCGCCCGCGATCAGCGTGAGCGGGCCTGCACGGCCCCTGTCCCATGTTCCCCGGTAGCGCGTTCCGTCCGCCTGCGTCAGCACCCCGGTTCCATGCGGCACGCCCTTGTCGAATTCGCCTTCATAGACCGTGCCATTGGGTCTGCGGATCATCCCCGCGCCCTGCGGCTTGCCCTCCAGCAGGTTGCCGAAATATCGCGACCCGTCAGGATAGCCGCGCTCTCCGTAGCCGGTGCGACGGTCGTCCGAACCCTGCAAGCCGTCGCGTCTGTTCACCTGTCTGACCCTTTAACGTGACCTAGACAGACCTTTCAGACGTCGCCTGTCGCTCTCTCGGGAAGCTAATGGATGCGCGACACAGATCAAGCGCTCTGATACCGCCACGGTACGCGGCGGTTTTCACATTCCGATCAATCTGTTGAAGTGGTGAGCCGTGCAGGATTCGAACCTGCGACCCACTGATTAAAAGTTAAGTGGGATGTGTTCAGAATCAATAATTTAGTGTATGGTTTATAGGTATGGTTTATAACTTTGGTCAGCAGCCATGTCCGAGACACCTTCAGCGATCAAGCTCTACAAGGGACTGTCGATCTATCGGGTCGCCAAATCAAGGTTCTGGTACGTGCGCATCTGGGATCGAACACGGAAGAAGTACCTGGTCAAATCAACTGGGGAAGACAGCGTCATCCGAGCTCGTGAAGTAGCGCAGGAACTGGCACTCAGTTTGCTTCGTGCAGAGCGGGTGACGGACACACAGTACCAGTTCAGGACCTACGCCATCAAAATGCTGAACAAGAGCAAGGTTCAAGCAGATGGAGGTGAGCGCAGTGTCGGCTACATGAAGTCCACGCACTGGGCGATCCAGAACGAAGACTGGGGACTCGTGCGATGGTTCGGTCCCAAAGATGTCAGAAAACTGCGAACTCACGATTTTCAGGAGTATTTCGCTGAACTCGATCGGCGTCGCCCTGACCTATCATCCTCGACAAAGAACACGCTGATGGCTGCGTTCCGCAATGTGTTGAAGGTCGCTCGGGACGAGGGCGTGATCGATTTCATACCCGACACGCCAAGAGCACGGCAGAAGGACAACCCCCGCCCCTTCTTCCGCTTCCATCCGCTCGTGTCAAAAGAGGATGATGTCTACAAAAAATTGCTGAACACCGCTCAGGCGATGGCAGCAGAACAGGTCGAGGTCAGGGGCATCACAGTCACTGACGAGCTCTATGACCTGTTGATGTTCATTGTGCATTCTTTCGTCCGCCCTATCACGACTGAGCTCTATGCGCTGAAGCACAAAGATGTTGTCGTTGCAGACGACCCCAAGCGTTTGATTCTGACAGTTCTGAACGGAAAGACGGGGTATCGTTCCTCAAACACGATGGCTGCTGCAGTCTCTATCTACCAGAGGATATGCGACAGGAACCCGAACAGACGCGCGGACGACTATCTGTTTCTGCCTGACTACGCGAACCGCACGACGGCGTCTATGATCGTCCAGCGGCAGTTCCACGCTCTGATGGAGCGCGCCAACATCCAGACCGACGCGGTAACAGGGAAGAACCACACCCTCTACTCTCTGCGCCACACAGCGATCTGCATGCGGTTGATCCTCAGTCATGGCAAGGTGAACATCTT
>CAZNMV010000203.1:0-6279 GCA_964573835.1 uncultured Aestuariivita sp.
GCCTCGTAGGACTCGACGATATTCCACTTCTGGTCCTTCAGATCGCCGATATAGACGTTCATGTTGCAGTGGTTCGTCTGCGGATCGACCGCCACCGCGCCCGACGGCCCGTTGTAGGTCAGCCCGGACCGCAGCGCCTCGATCACCGGGTCGCGGTCGGGGGTGCCCGCCATCTTGACCGCTTCGGCCCACAGCATCGCGCCCTCATAGGACCGCACCGCCAGTTCGTTCATCACCGGACGCCCGGCACCCAGACGCGCCTCGAGCCGCGCAAGGAACTCGGTGTTGGTCGGGTTGTCCGCCCCTTCGAAGTAGGAATAGGACGCGACGATGCCGTCGCCTTCCTCGGCCGAGATCAGCGTCTGCTCGTTGCCCACACCGAAGGTGGTCGAGGCGATGGGGATCTCCTTGTTCATGCCCGCCGCAGCATACTGGCGGTAGAAGGACACATGCGCGCCACCCACCAGTGCCGAGATCACGAAATCGGGCTTCGCCGTCTGGATCTTGTTGATGGTCGGCCCGAAGTTGGTGACATCCAGTGGGAAGAACTCCACATCCAGCGTCTCGCCGCCGTTTTCCTTGACGAAGCGCTGCATCCACTGCGCGGTGATCTGGCCATAGTTGTAGTCGGCCGCCACGATGTAGACCTTCTTGCCCCACTTGTTCATCGCGTAGGGCACGACCTTTGCCACGGTCTGCGCGGGCGTCGAGCCGGTGCAGAAGGTGTTGTAGTCACAGACACCGCCTTCGTACTGGGTGTTATAGAAATAGAGCGTCTTGAAACGCGCCAGCGTCGGGCGGATCGCTTCGCGGCTGGCCGATGTGATGCCCGCATGCACCGTGTGCGCGCGGTCACCGGCAGCGGCCTGGGTGGCATACTGAGTGTAGAACTGGATCGTCGACTGCGCGTCATACAGCTTCAGTTCCACCTCGCGGCCCAGAAGGCCACCGGCTGCGTTGATGTCGTCGATCGCCATCTTGGTGGTCTCGGCCATCGGCGCGCCATAGATGTCCAGACCGCCGGACAGATCGAGGATCGAAGCGAAGATAATCTTATCGCTACCCTGTGCGCGCCCGATGATCGGGGCCGACGACAGGGCCAGCGCGGAAGATCCGGCCAGAAAACTTCTACGCGAAAAAATCATGTCAGTTTCTCCTGTTGGGGTTGTGACGGATGCGACAGGCGCGTTCACCCTGTTCGCATCAGTCCTTGGTCTCGGACGTTTTCCCGTCCGCTTTCCGGCCGCGGGAGGACCCGCTGCTGCGGCGATCCAGCTGCGAGGTCACGCCCCGCACACCGTCACCGATATTCATGCCGACTTCCTCGCCCAGCCGCTGCACGGCAGGCAGTTGCAGGGCCATCGAGAGAACCCCGTCGACAAGCTGGTTGACGGTGCCGCCCTCGCCGCCGCCGCCTTCACCGCCCGAGCCACCCGAATGGCCCATGCCACTGATATGGTTGATGCGGATGCTTTCGATCTTCTCGGCAGGCTTGAGCATGCGCTCCACCACCTCGGGCAGCGTCTTGATGCGCGCCTCGTCCAGCTTCATCGCCATCAGCTCGGAGCTCTGGGCATTCTCTGCCTCGATCACGGCGGCGCGGCCCTTGGCCTCGGCCAGCAGCCGGGCCTTCTGCGCCTCGGCGCGTTCCAGCATCGCCTTGGCTTCGGCTTCGGCCATGGCCAGCATGCTGCCCACTTCCGACCGCACGCGGGTATCGTCCACCTCGGCCTGTTCCGTGGCCCGGATGAGCGCCAGCACCTTGTCGCGGTCGGCCGCGGCCTGTTCGCGGATGGTGCGCACCTTTTCCTCGGCCTCGGCCCCGGCGGCGGTGGCGGCGATCGCCTCGGCCTCGGCATGGGCTTCCTCGACGCGCTTGGCGGCCAGGCGCACGGCGTTTTCAGTCTTGGCAAGCGAGGTCGCCAGTTCGGCGGCAAGGCTTTGTTCACGCAGTTCGCGGTCCTTGCTGATCTCGGTCAGGCGGACCTCGCGCTCCCGCGCGATACGGGCAGCCTCGCGCCGCTTCTCGGATGCGGCCTGTTCCTCGGCGGTCTCGGCCATGGAGCGCGAGCGCGCGATCTCGATCTCGCGCTGCTGGGTGATCATAGCCTCCTCTTCCTCGCGCGAGATGGTGAGCTTGCGCTTCGTGGCATCAAGCTGGCTCTGGCGCACGGCGACCTCGGCATCGGCCTCGATCACGGCGCGTTCCTTCTTGTTGACCGCGATGATCTCGGCCAGACGCCGCATCCCAAGCGCGTTGAAGGCGTTGTTTTCATCCAGGGCGTGGAACGGCGTCTGGTCGATCCGCGTCAGCGACACCGATTCCAGCAAAAGACCGTTCTGCGCGAGGTTGTCGCTCAGGATTTCGGACACCTCGCGCGCATAGCCCGCCCGGTTGTCTTGCAATTCGTCCATGGTGTACCGCGCGGCGACCGACAGCATGGCATCGACCAGCTTGCCTTCGAGCGTCTCGGCCAGATCCGCCGACCGGAAGGATTTGCCCGCCAACGCCTGCGCGGCGGTCGCGACACCTTCGGCCGACGCGCGCACGCGCACATAGAATTCCGCACCGACATCCACCCGCAGACGATCCTTGGTGATGATCGATTTCGGCCCAAGCCGTTCGATCTCCAGCTTGGTGGTGCGCATGTTCACTTCGGAGATCTTGTGCAGGAAGGGCAGCGCAATGCAGCCACCGTCAAGCACGACCCGCTGGCCCCCGGCACCGGTCCGAACCAGGCTGATTTCGCGTGTGGCCTTGCGGTAGTATCTGTTCAAAAAGAGGATGATCAGAATTGCAACGATTACAGCGACAACCAGAGTTGCAAATACCGCCATCACGTCCACTCCCATGTCATGCGTCGGCGCTTCATCGCGCCTGTCATCCGTGCGGCCCCGCCGTAACTTGGCCAAACGGACGTTTGTTAACGCGACCACGCTAAGCGGCGCGTCGTGAACAAGTCAACATCATTGATTGACGTAGCGGCAAGCGGTTGCCGACAAAATCCATCCCAAAACAGATACTTGCCTGTCGAATGTGCAAAGAAACGCGGCATAAGCGATCGATTTTTCCGATCGCTTATCCAAAGATGCATTCTCTGAGGCGGTTATCGGGCAGGAACACCGGTATGCCTCAGTCGCTGCACTCCACCGCTGCCCCCAATCCGACCCTGAGCGACTCGATCATGTCGTCGAGATGCATCGAGGCCATGTCGGCGCGCTGGTGCATCTCGAGCAGGCTTTCGGCCGCCAGATCATCCAGAAGTCCGGCCACTTGCGCAGGCAGATATGGCAGATGAATGAACCCGGCCCGCGTGCCCGGGTGATGCTGCGCACAATGATGCAGCGACGTGTAGAGTGTGGCGTTGCACAGATAAGTCCCGGCGCTGCCCGACTGGCGGCAGGGAAGGCCTGCGCGCCGGATCGCGGCCTGCATGGCATCGGCAGGCAACGTCGCCAGGTATCCATCCGGCCCGTTTTCGATCACTTTGCCGTTGTGACGGTACCCCGTGTTGTCGGGCAATTCGAACCACGACCAGTTTGCCGCCACCCGTTCGATCCGGATCATCGGCTCACCCGGCCAGAGGCCGAGCGACACGACCATGCGCGGCGCCAGTTCGTCGATCAGCCTCGGCAGATCCTGACGGACTGCGCGGAAATCGACCGGCAACGCGCGGCCCACGACCCCGGCCCCGGCAATCCGCTGTCCGTCCAGCGCCCGGGCCACCAGTTCGGACGGGTTTGCACTGCGCCCGGCATAGCCCTGAAAGCCCGTGACAAGGATCATCCGCCCCTCCTGTGCATCCGCCTGTCGAACATGACCCGCCCTGCCCCGGTCAGGCAAGGGTCACCGTCGGCCTGCCCGGCCGCCCCGTTCCCGCAGGTCGTCGCGCTCAGACCACCGGACGGTGTCCGGGGGCGAACCAGCCGCCGCTTGCCGCTTCGAACGCCATCGCCGCCTGCATGACGACAGCGTCGCGATAGGTCGGGCCGACGATCTGCAAACCTGTCGGCACGCCGTTCGCCGCAAAGCCCGACGGCACCGACAGCACGGGGCAGCGGCTCATCATGTTGAACGGTGTCGTCATGACCCAGCCGAGGTCGGGGCGCACCTCGGTTCCGTCCACCATCACGGTGTCGCGCGAGGGGTCGAAGTCCGCGGGCACGGCCGGCAGGGCATTGGTGGGACAGATCAGGCAATCATAGCGTTCCAGGAGCGGCCCGAGCTTGAGATAGGACTGACCCGCAACGCCAAGGCTCTCGACGAATTTCTGCGGCGACGAGGCCAGCGACTGCTCGGCGAAGTGGCGGCAATAGGTGGTCATCAGGTCGCCGTGTTCCTCCAGTTCCATCGACAGCGCGCCCCCGAAGAGATGCGAGAGATAGTCGATGCAGGCCTCCAGCACCTCCGGCCCCCATCCGATGTCGACTTCTTCCACCGTCGCGCCGAGGCTGCGGAAGACATCGGCCGCGGCCAGCGTGTTGCGCCTGACATCCGGATCCACCGCAAAGCAGCCCAGATCCATAGACAGCGCGATCTTCCAGCCCCTGATGTCGGGGTATTCCGCAGGCAGCGTGAGCTTGGGATAGAGCGTGCTAATGTCATGCGGGTGCGGCCCGCACATCACGTTTTGCAGCAGGATCGTGTCCGACACCGACCGCGCCATCGGCCCGGTATGGCAGTAGAAATCAAGATTGAAGGGCGGATCGTCGGGGTTGCGGCCATAGGGCGGCTTGTAGCCGACCAGCCCGCAGCACGAGGCCGGGATGCGGATCGACCCGCCAATGTCAGACCCAGTCGCCAGCGAGGACGTGCCCAGTGCCAGCGACGCGCCCGATCCGCCCGATGACCCGCCGGGGGTCATGTCGGGGTTCCACGGGTTGCGCGTCACCCCCCAAAGCCGCGTCCAGGTGACGCCCGCGCAGGAAAACTCGGGCGTCGCGGTGCGCGCATGCACGATCGCCCCTTCGGCAAGGATGCGGTCGTTGATGGGCGAGGTATGCGCGCCCACATGGTCCTTCATGATGAGCGACCCGCCCGAAGTGGGTTTGCCCGCGATGAAGCTTTCATCCTTGATGGCGACCGGCAGACCGTCGAGGCACCCGACCGGCGCGCCCTTCTGCCAGCGCGCTTCGGATGCCCTTGCGGCCTCGCGCGCCTCATCGAAATGCGTGTAGGTGAAGGCGTTGATGCTCTCTGCGGTCGCCTCCGCCCGGGCGATCTGCGCATCGAGCAGTTCGACCGGCGACAATGTCTTCCGTGCGAAGCGCCCGAGCGCTTCTGTCGCCGTCAGATAGAGAAGGTCGTCCGACACTTGTGGGTCTCCTTACCCATGCGCGGCCAGAACCGCGTCTACGCCTGCCATCCAGGCCCGAAGATGATCCGGTTCGTCCGTGACAGCCTCGGGCTGGCTGGACAGCTTGACCGCGACAAAACCGCGTTCGGGGTCGACCCAGACATGCTGGCCGTGAATGCCGAGGCACAGATGCGCCGGGCGGTCGCGGTCGGGGATCCAGAACATGTTGCGGTAGCGCCCCTTGGGGAACATCGCCCGCCCGTGATCGTCGAACAGGCCGTGATCGCCCGCGCGGATGTCGGCGATGTAGTCCGCCGGGATGATCTGCCGCCCCGCGCGGCACCCGTCTTCGAGCAGCAGGCGGCCAAAGCGTGCCATGTCGCGCAAGGTCGCGCAGATGCCACCGTCGGACATTCCGAACCCGGCCCGGTCGACGACCATGAAGGCGTCTTCCTCGGCCCCCATCGGCGACCAGAGCCGTTCCGACATCATCGGGACGAAGTTCTGCCCGGTAGCCTCCTCGAGGATCGTCGACAGGACCTCGGTCTCGATCGAGCGATAGGAGAACCGCGCGCCATGCGCGGCCTCGGAGGCGGTGAGCGACAGAATGAGATCGCGCATCGTGTCGGGCGGATCGGCCATGTCGGGCGGTGCGGTGCGCAGACCGGCGGCCACGTCCAGACGCCAGACTTCGGCTTTGGGGTCGTCATAGGTTTCGTCGAAAACGACCCCCGTCGTCATGTCGAGCACCTGTTGCACCGTGGCGCCGTTCCACGCCGTGCGGGCAAGATCGGGCACGTAGCCGGTCACCGGGGCGGCGGGGTCGATCAGGCCGTCGGCGATCAGGCAGCCCGCGACCACTGAGGTCAGGCTTTTCGACATGGAAAAGACGATGTGCTGGCGGCGCGGCGTCATGCCGTTGAAATACTGTTCCACCACAATGCGCCCGTCGTGCCAGATCAGCGTCGCATCAGTATAGGTG
>CAZNMV010000204.1:0-6270 GCA_964573835.1 uncultured Aestuariivita sp.
CCCGACCGGCGGGTGGCGGGCCCGCGCCCGGTGGCCGATGACGTGGTGCGGCCCGACCGGCTGGCGCTTCAGGATGATTTCGAAGTTGCGGCCGAGGCGCTGAATGATCCCGGCGACGGGCGCATGCTGGATTACGTCGCGCAATTCCTGCGCGGCATCGCCGTCACCACCGACGATGCCTGCCTCGCGGAAGCGGCGCACAGGCTGGCGGCGATCCGCGCCCGCGGTGGCCCCGTCGCGGCCGAAGCCGCGCGCGTCGCCGGTCTGGTCCAGGCGCGGCTCGAAACCCGCAAGGTGGTCTAGGATGGAAGGGGTTGCCGATCTTCTCCTCGGCCTGTCCACCTGTCTTGTGGCGGGGGCCTGCCTGCGCCGGGCGCATCGGGCGCGGCCGCGCGCCTATATCCCCGCCGACAATCTGGGGTCCGCGGATACGCGCACCAGCCCGGTCAGATCGCTCAGCCGTTCGCGCTGATGGCCCGCCGCGTCGAAATTGCCGGGCGAGAGCCAGACGCGGAACGCCTCGGACAGCGCGGGCCAGTCGGCGTCGGTCACCGCGAACCACGCGGTGTCGCGGTTGCGCCCCTTGACCACGGCGGCCTGCCGGAAGACGCCCTCAAAGCTGAACCCCAGCCGCTGCGCCGCCCGGCGCGACGGCACATTCAGCGCGTTGCACTTCCATTCGTACCGGCGATAGCCCGCGTCAAAGGCCCATTCCATCATCAGATACATCGCCTCGGTCGCCGCACGGGTGCGCTGCAGCGTGGGCGAGAGCGCGATATGCCCCACCTCGATACTGCCCATGGCGGGATCGATGCGCAGGTAACTCGCCACCCCGCCCCAGGTCCGGGTTTCGCGGTTCTCGATCGCATAGAAGAGGGGGTCGGCCTTCTCCGCCGCCTCGCGCGCCCAACGGTGATATTGCGCGGCGGATGAAAACGGCCCGTAGGGCATGTAATCCCAGAGCGCGTCATGGCCCGCAAAGGTCCGGAACAGAAGGGCGGCATGCGTGTCGGCCGACAAGGGTTCGAGCCGCGCGAACCGCCCTTGCAGCACCGCCCCCACGGGCGCGGGCGGCGGCACCCAGTCGGGAACCGGCGTGCCAAGGCGGAGGTCAGCGGGATCGGAGCGCATGGACGCGACGATAGCGCCGCCGCCCGGTCAGGAAAAGCGCTCTGTCCGGGGCCCCGTCACTCTTTCGGAACGACCCGCAGCCCCAGTTCCATGAGCTGCTCGCTCGTCGGCTCCGAAGGCGCCGCCATCATCAGGTCTTCGGCGCGCTGGGTCATCGGGAACATGATGACTTCGCGGATGTTCATCGTCTCGGCCAGCAGCATCACGATCCGGTCGATCCCCGCCGCGCAACCACCATGGGGCGGTGCACCGTACTGGAAGGCATTGACCATGCCGCCGAAGCGCTTGCGCACTTCGGCCTCGTCATAGCCCGCGATCTCGAAAGCCTTGATCATGATCTCGAGCTTGTGGTTCCGGATCGCGCCGGACACGAGTTCATAGCCGTTGCAGGCCAGATCGTACTGGTATCCCACCACCGAAAGCGGATCGCCCTGCAGCGCCTCAAGCCCGCCTTGCGGCATCGAGAAGGGGTTGTGTTCGAAGTCGATCTCGCCGGATTCCTCGTCCGCCGCATAGATCGGGAAATCGACGATCCACGCGAAGGCGAAGCGGTTTTCGTCCAGAAGCCCCAGTTCGCGCCCGATCACGTCGCGCGCGCGGCCTGCGATCTTTTCGAACTTCGCGGGCTTTCCGCCCAGGAAGAAGGCCGCGTCGCCGACGCCAAGGCCCAGTTGGCTCCGGATCGCTTCCGTGCGCTCCGGCCCGATGTTCTTGGCAAGCGGGCCTGCCGCTTCCATGCCCGACCCGTCCTCGGCTTCGCGCCAGAAGATGTATCCCATCCCCGGCAGGCCTTCCTTCTGCGCCCAGACATTCATCCGGTCGCAGAACTTGCGGCTGCCGCCGCTGGGTGCGGGGATGGCGCGGATTTCCGTGCCGTCCTGTTCCAGAAGCCTGGCGAAGATCGCGAAGCCCGAGCCTGCGAAATGCGCGCTCACCACCTGCATTTCGATCGGGTTGCGCAGGTCGGGCTTGTCGGTGCCGTATTTCAGCGCCGCTTCCTTGTAGGGGATCTGCGGCCAGCTTGCGGGCGCGTCGACTTTCTTGCCGCCCGCGAATTCCTCGAAGACCCCGGCGAGCACCGGCCCGATCGTGTCGAAGACGTCCTGCTGGGTGACGAAGGACATCTCCATGTCCAGCTGGTAGAAATCGGTCGGGCTGCGGTCGGCGCGCGGGTCTTCGTCGCGGAAGCAGGGCGCGATCTGGAAATACTTGTCGAAGCCCGACACCATGATCAGCTGCTTGAACTGCTGCGGCGCCTGCGGCAGCGCATAGAACTTGCCCGGGTGCAGGCGCGACGGCACGAGGAAGTCGCGCGCGCCTTCGGGGCTCGACGCCGTGATGATCGGCGTCTGGAACTCGCGGAAGCCGCGGTCCCACATCCGCTTGCGCATCGACGCCACCACATCCGACCGCAGCGTCATGTTGCGCTGCATCGCCTCGCGCCGCAGGTCGAGATAGCGATAGCGCAGGCGCGTCTCTTCCGGGTATTCCTGATCGCCGAAGACCATCAGCGGCAATTCCCGCGCCTCGCCCAGAACTTCCAGATCGCGGATGAAGACCTCGATCTCGCCGGTCGGGATCTTGGTGTTCACCAGCGACGCATCGCGCGCCTTCACCACGCCGTCGATCCGGATGCACCATTCGCTGCGCACCTTCTCAACCTCGTGAAAGACCGGGCTGTCGGGATCGCAAAGCACCTGCGTGATCCCGTAATGGTCGCGCAGATCGATGAACAGAACCCCGCCATGGTCGCGCACACGGTGCACCCAGCCCGACAGGCGGACAGTCTCGCCCACATGGGCGGCGTTCAGATCGGCGCAGGTATGGCTGCGATAGGCGTGCATGTCGGGTCCCTCGGTCGGTCGCGCGGCGTCGCGCCGATACACCTTGCCCGGGCCGCGAAGTCAAGCCGCGCCGCGGCTGCGTCTTTGGGCCGAATCACATTTTGGTGTATGATCAGGCTTCGCATCGCGTCTTTTCAGGTTCTGCCGCTTCGGGGGGCGGCTCTGGCAAGGTGGGTGACCGACATGTGGGAGCGACCCTTTCACGACATGGCCCGGCGGATGATCCGGACAGGGCAACTCGACATCACGTATCCCGACGGCCGCCAGCGCCGCTATGGCGATGGCTGGGGCCCGCGCGCGGCGATCCAACTGCGCAGCCGGGCGGTGCTCAGGCGTCTGTGCCTGCAGCCGGAACTGGCGCTGGGCGAAGGCTATATGGACGGCACGATCGGCATCGGCGGCAATGCCGAGCTTGAGGCGCTGCTGGCCGTGCTGATCCGCAACCGCGATCCAGGGCGATTCCCGCTTTACCTGCGCGCGGTGGACCGGCTGCGCTTTGCCATCCGCCGACTGGCCCAGCGCAACACTGCCCGCAGCGCGCGCGCCAATGTCGCCCATCACTACGATCTGTCGGATGATCTCTATCGCCTGATGCTTGACCCGGACATGCAGTATTCCTGCGCCTATTTCACCCATCCGGGCCAGTCGCTGGCCGAGGCGCAAGCGGCCAAGAAGCGCCACATCGCCGAAAAGCTGATGATCGAACCGGGGATGCGCGTGCTCGACATCGGCTGCGGCTGGGGCGGCATGGCGCTGACGCTGGCGCGCGATTACGGCGCGCGCGTCACCGGCGTGACGCTGAGCGAAAACCAGCTGGCCACCGCGCGCGCCCGTGTGATCAGGGCCGGGCTTGCCGACCGGATCGACCTGCGGCTGACCGACTACCGCGACCTTGCCGACAGTTTCGACCGCATCGTCAGTGTCGGCATGCTCGAACATGTGGGCGTGCCACACTACGGCGATTACTTCGGCAAGGTGGCCGATCTGCTCGACCCAGACGGCGTTGCGCTGATCCACACGATCGGGCGGGTGTCGCCGCCGATCACGCAAAGCCAGTGGATCAACAAATACATTTTCCCCGGCGGCTATGTGCCGTCGCTGTCGGAACTTCTGCCGCCGCTCGAACGTTCGGGCCTCTGGCAGCAGGATATCGAGGTCTGGCGGCTGCATTACGCCAAGACCTTGCGCGCGTGGCGCGACAATTTCGATGCGAACCTCGACACCGTGCGCGGCTGGTATGACGACCGCTTCATCCGCATGTGGCGCTATTACCTGAGCGCCTGCATCATGGCGTTCGAGGAACAGACCCAGTGCGTCTATCACCTGCAACTTGCGCACAAGCGCGCCGCGGTGCCCCTGACGCGCGACTATCTCTATGCTGCGCCGGCCCGTGAACGACGCCTCGCGGCGGAATGATCAGACCCTGCGCGCGCGCAGCCGCCCCGCGTCGCGGTGCATCTCGAACCGGCAGACCGCGCCGTTGACGGCGGTGCAGTCGGTTTCCACGCAGACATAGTCGGGATGCACCAGCACCTGGAAGAGCCGTGCGAAGACCGCTTCATGCCAGTCGCACAAGGGGTGGTCCGACACCTCGCCGCGCACCACGGGGTTATTAGCGATCTCGAAACAGGTCTTGGACACCAGCGTGAATTCGCCCGATCCCGCGAAGGTCCAGGCATGGTCGCGGATCGCGCGCGCGAGCAGCCATGCGGCCAGCGGCGCGGGCAGGCGCGTCAGCACCCATTGCGCGGGCTTGGGAATGCGATGGGCCAGGATGTAATCCGCCGTCGCCCGCCCGGCGGCCCAGGCCAGCGCCGGGGCTATCTCGGGCAGGGACCGGCGCACCTCCCGGTGCACCCGCGCGGCGGGGCCTTCGGGGATCATCTCGTCGCCCGAGGGCAATTCGAAGACGCCCGCGCGCGCCAGGATTTCGGTGCGCAGGCCAACGCCGCCCAACTGGTCGAGCACCGGCACCATCTGCAGGATCGCGTTCGGCCCTATCATCGCGGGCCCGGAAGACGCCATCTCAGACATCCTCCAGCTGCTGCGCTCCCCCGCCGCAGGCGCGCATCTCGGCCCCGTTGGGCATCTTGAAGCCCTCGGTCCGGTCCGCCGCGCGGTCCTTCATCTGCGCCTTCACCGCCTCGCGCCGTTCCGCGGCACGCGCCGCCTTGTCGGCGCTGGCCTCCCAGTCGGACATCTGCGCCTCGGCGATCTGGCGGGTTTCGTCAAAGTGGAAATCAACGCTGTTCTTCGTCTGCGGGCCCCAGTAACCGGCCTTGCCCAGATCGTAGAACGTCCGCCCCACCCCCGCCTTGAGGAAGGCATAAAGACAGCCCAAGAGATACCGCCGCCGGAACCCGGTGCCGCGCCACGGGTAATGGAACAGCGCCTTCTTCATGTAGAAGCGGCGATAATTGTTCATCACGCCGTCGAGCAACTCGCCCCGCTCCATCGCGGCGGGTTTCATGATGGGCGTCACGAAGTTGTACTTCGAGAAGTCGAAGATCTCGACCTGGTCCTTCAACTCCTGAAACAGCGGCGTGAAGGGCCAGGGCGTGTACATCGACCAGTTGGCAAGGTCAGGCTGCCAGTCCCAGGCCATGCGGTAGGTTTCTTCCAGCGTCTCGGGCGTCTCGTTATCAAGGCCCACGATGAACTGCGCCTCGACCAGGATATCGGCCTCGCGCAGAAGGCGGATCGCGGTCTTGTTCTCTTCGACCTTCGTCTCCTTGTTGAAGACATCCAGCTTCATCTGCGCCGCCGCCTCGGTGCCCAAGGACACGTGGACCAGCCCCGCCTTGCGGTAGAATTTGAGCAGCTCGCGGTCGCGGTAGATGTCGGTGACCCGCGTGTTGATGCCCCATTTCACCCGGCGCGGCAGGTCGCGCGCGATCAGCTCTTCGCAGAACTGGATGAACTTCTTGCGATTGATGGTGGGTTCCTCGTCAGCGAGAATGAAGAAACCCACCCCGTGGTTGACGACCAGATCCTCGATCTCGTCGACAACCTTCTTGGGGTCCCGCACGCGGTAATCGCGCCAGAACTTCCATTGCGAACAGAACGAACAGGTGAAGGGACAGCCCCGCGCGAGGTTCGGGATGGCGACGCGGGTGCCCAGCGGGATGTAGATGTATTTCTCCCAGTCGAGGATCGACCAGTCCGGGTTGATCGCGTCAAGGTCCTTGACGGTGCTGGCCGCGGGTGTCGCCACGATCTCGTCGCCCTCGCGGAAGGCAAGGCCCTTGATCTTCGCCCGGTCCTTGGGCCAGCGGCCATCGCGGATCGCCTCCAT
>CAZNMV010000205.1:0-5840 GCA_964573835.1 uncultured Aestuariivita sp.
CCTGCCGGTGCAGGCGGTGGGCAAGTCGAACGAACACCTGCATGCGGGCGGCACGCTGACGCTGTCGGCCCAGACGGCGCTGGCCGCCTGGACCGAGATCGGCCTGTCGGTGGCGCGCGCGGGTCTGCGCAAGATCGTCATCGTCAATTCCCATGGCGGCAACCTTGCGCTGATCGAGATCCTCGCCCGCGAATTGCGGGTGCAGGCGGGGATGCTGGCGGTCAAGTGCCAGTGGGGCGCTTTCGGCCGGCCCGAGGGCATGTATTCGGCGCAGGAGAACGCCTTCGGCATCCATGGCGGCGATGTGGAGACCTCGCTCATGCTGCATTTCGCGCCGCATACGGTCGATATGGGGGCCGCGCGCGATTTCCGGTCTTCGGCAGAAACGGCGCTCATCCCGCCCACGGGCCCCGTCAGCTATGGCTGGATCTCGTCCGACCTGAACCCCGACGGTACCGTAGGCGAGGCGCATCTCGGCACCGCCGAGAAGGGGCGCGCCACCTGCGAGCACCAGGTGTGGGGCTTCATCGACATGTTGCGCAAGCTGCGTGACATGGACCTGCCGGGCACCTGACCCGGTTCGAGCGAGGACGCGCATCATGACCACGCCGCTGACCAACGTGCCATTCGACCAGCTGCGGGTCGGGATGGAGGCGAGCGTTGCGCGCACCTGTCTGGCCGATGACCTTTACGTCTTCGCCAATTCCTCGGGCAACTGGAACCCGATGCACCTGCCAAAGGAAGACGGCGACGGCGACGGCGCTCCCGAGGCGGTGGCGCCGGGGATGTGGGTCGCCTCGCTGATTTCGGGCGTTCTGGGGGGCAAGCTGCCGGGGCCCGGCACGCTTTATCTGTCGCAGAGCCTGCGGTTCGTGGGGCGCGCCCATGCGGGCGAGACGCTGGTCGCCCGGGTGAAGCTGCTGTCGCTCGGGCCCGGGCGGCGTGCCCGGTTCGAGACGGTGGTGGAGCGCCCCGACGGCACCGTGATCGTCGAGGGCGAGGCCGAGGTCGAGGCACCGGAACGCGCGGTCACCTTCAGCGCCGAGGACATCCCCGGCCTGACCGTGCAGCGCCATGTCCATTTCGACCGCTTGCTGGAACGGGCCGAACCGCTGCCCGCGATCCCGACCGCCGTCGTGGCGCCGGAGGACCCCGACTCGCTGGCCGGCGCGATCCTCGCCGCGCGGCACAAGATCATCACGCCGATCCTGATCGGCGACCCCGCCAAGATCAAGGCTGCGGCCGAGGCCGAAGGGATCGACCTGTCGCCCTACGAGATCATCGCCGAACCCGACCACAGCCGCGCCGCCGCCGCCGCCGTCGCCATGGTGCATGACGGCCGCGCCAAGGCGGTGATGAAGGGACATCTGCACACCGACGTCCTGCTGGCCCAGATCGTCAAGCGTGACGGCGGGCTGCGCACGGGGCGGCGGCTGAGCCATGTCTTCGTGATGGATGTGCCCGGGCTCGACCACCTTCTCATGGTGACGGATGCGGCGATCAACATCACGCCCGACCTGCAGACCAAGGCCGACATCATCCAGAACGCCATCGATCTCGCCCATGCGCTGGGCATCCCCGAACCGAAGGTGGGCGTGCTCTCCGCTGTGGAGAAGGTGAACCCCGCGATCCCCTCGACGCTTGACGCCGCGATCCTGTCCAAGATGGCCGAACGCGGCCAGATCACCGGGGGGCTGGTCGACGGGCCGCTCGCCATGGACAACGCCATCGATCTGCAGGCGGCGGTGACGAAGGGGATCCGCTCGCTGGTGGCGGGCCGGGCCGAGATCCTCGTCGCGCCCAACATGGAGGCGGGCAACATGCTGGCCAAGCAGCTGATCTATCTCGCCCATGCCGAAGCGGCGGGCGTTGTCATCGGCGCGGCCTGCCCGATCATCCTCACCAGCCGTGCCGATGATGACAAGGCGCGGCTGGCCTCCTGCGCCGTGGCGGCGCTGGCCGCGCTGGGGGCAGCGCAGTGACCGCGATCCTGACGCTGAACGCCGGCTCGTCCTCGATCAAGTTCGGCGTCTACCACGCCGCGGCCGAACCCGAGCTGATTGCCCGCGGTCAGGTCGAACGGCTGGGCGAGGATGCGGTTCTCGATCTCGACGGGCGGGAACGGGCGATCGGCCCCGCCGATCATGCAGGCGGCGTCGCGGCGATCCTCGACGCGCTCGGCGCCGTGCTCGAGGGCCGCACCGTCTCGGCGGTGGGTCACCGCGTCGTGCATGGCGGCCCCGGCTTCAGCGCGCCGCTCCGGCTCGACGAAGACGGCATCGCCGCGCTGGAAGCGCTTGTGCCGCTCGCGCCGCTGCACCAGCCGCACAACATGGCCGCCGTGCAGGCTGCGCGCGCGGCCTTTCCGGACGCGGTACAGGTCGCCTGTTTCGACACCGCCTTCCACCATGGCCATCCCTTCGTGAACGACACCTTCGCGCTGCCGCGCCGCTTCTACTACGAAGGCGTGCGCCGCTACGGCTTCCACGGGCTGAGCTACGACTACATCACCTCCGTGCTCGCCCGCGATCACCCCGATCTGCATGCGGGCCGCGTGGTCATCGCGCATCTGGGCAATGGCGCCTCCATGTGCGCGGTGCATGCGGGCCGCAGCATCGGTTCCACCATGGGGTTCTCGGCGCTCGACGGGCTGCCCATGGGCACGCGTTGCGGTCAGCTCGACCCTGGGGTGCTGCTCTACCTGATGGGGCAGGGCATGGGGGTGGAGGAGATCACGAACCTTCTCTACCGCGAAAGCGGGCTCAAGGGGCTCTCGGGCCTTACCCACGACATGCGCGCCTTGCTGAAAAGCGACGATCCCCGCGCGGCCGAAGCGATCGACTACTATGTCTTCCGCACGCGCCGCGAACTGGGCGCCATGGCGGCGGTGCTGGGGGGGATCGACGCGCTCGTCTTCACCGGCGGCATCGGCGAAAACGCCGCCCCCATCCGCGCGCGCATCCTTGAAGGCACCGAATTCCTCGGCCTGTCGGTCGATCAGCGGCTGAACGCGGTGAACGCCCCGAACATCGCGCAAGGGGGCAAACCCGTCCTCGTCATTCCCACAGACGAGGAACGCGTGATCGCGCGGGCCGCCAGCCGCTGGCTCACCCGCCACCAGCTCTGAGAGACGGCCCGCCTTTTCCTCTCGCTCCAAATATCCCAGGGGGGTCGCCATCGTTGCGCCATTGGTCCGAGCGACGATGGCGACGGGGACAGCGTCCCCTCGGCCTTTCCACCTACTCCGCCGCGATGGCGCGGTCCGGACCGGCGCCCGCCATCGGCTCCCAGCCGAGGTTGCGGTCATAGCGCCACGCCAGCCTGCCGTCGTCACCCATCGCGATCAGGTGCAGCCAGCCATTGTCGAAGAGCGCCCTGACCCCGGGATGCCGGGCAAGGATGTCGGTCATCGCCTCGCGCGGGGCCTCGACGATCACCGACAGGCGCAGGGGATCATGCTGCAGCCCCTCGCCGTCATGCACCGACTGCCAGGGCAGGCCGGGGCGCAGGTTGCCGCCGTTGCCTTCCAGCACGCCGATGCCCCCCGCCACGTTGTGCAGAAGCTTGTTGCCGCCCCCGAACAGGCCCGGCGCCACGGTCGATCCGTAATATTGCAGGCTGATCCAGCTCGCCACCACCACCGGGGCGGTCAGGATCAGTTCCAGCACGCCGAAACCCTTGTCGGCCCGCCAGTCATAGGAATGCAGGAAGGATCGCCCGCCAAGCGAGGTACCGTCCGTCCGCCCCCGCGGCGCGGCGATGAAGGCGCGGCAACCGGCAAGCCCCCATTCGGGGCGCAGTTCCGACCAGTCGGCGGCGCGGCGCGCCACGTCGCCCTCGCTGCCCGCGCGGGGCAGGCGCTGGCTGCGTTCGGTCCGCGCCAGCCGCCCGGCTTCCGCCAGCCAGCGGCGCAGCTGCCCCAGACCCGACGCCTGCGCCCGCGGCCCGAGATCCTGCGCATAAAGCGTCACGCTGTCGGTCGTCGTGTCATGCAGCGCAGGGACAAAGACGGTGTCGGCGGGCACGTCGATGCCGCGCTCTGCCAGCCCCTTGCGTACTGCGTCTTCATTCAGGACGGCCGCCAGAAGCCGCGCGTTCACGTCGCCCGCATACCCACCGCAGGCGCCGCAATGCAGCCCGCTTTCATGGGGGTTGTTCGTCACGTTCGCCCCATGCCCCGCCAGCATCACGACGGGCGCGAAGTTGCGCGTCAGCGACATCGCCTTCAGCACCGTCTCGGCCATGCCGATGCGCGCTGCCAGATCGACGCTGTCATCCAGACGCGGTGCCGGATCGTCGGCCTGCGCCCTGTGGCCCATGCCCATTGCATCGCGGATCAGCTTTCCCGCATAGACCGGCCCTGTCGCCTCGACAAAGGCGAAGGACGACACCGCCGCCAGCTTGAACCGGCCCCAGGCGCGGCTGGCCCGCGCGGCATAGCGGCGGCTCAGATCTGCGGCCGCATCCTCATGCGCATGGGTATGCAGGCCCATCTGCAACAGGACCGGCCCCCGTGCCTCTACCACGTCAGACCCGGCTGCGCGATGCGCTGCGGTCAGACCGAAGAAGCCCGCGAAACCGATGGTCTCGATCTTCGCGTCAAGCGTTTCCAGCGCGCGGCGGAACACTTCCGACCGCACGTCGATGCAGAAGGCCGCCTGCAGCGCGGGCCGTCCGCCCATCTTGCGCGGAGTGGCCGCAGCCAGCGCCGCCGCCAGCCTGCGCTGTTCGCCGCGTTCTGCCGCTTCCTGCCAGACGGCGTCGATGACATCGTCCGCCGACGGCCCGACCGGTGCCGCATGGGCGGCCAAAGTCGCGGCCCAGTCCGCGCCGATCTCGGCCCTGTAGCGCTCCAGCAGCGCCTCGTCCCAGACCACGCGGATCGCCAGCATCTCGGCCAGCGTCGTGTCGGTGTCGCCGTAAAGCTCGGCCTGCCAGAGCAGATAGCGCGCATACATCGCCCAGCCGCCAAGCGAGATCAGCAGGCGGTGAAACGCGCTGCCCGCCGCGTCGGTGCCAAGGCCCATGGTCTCGGACGCGCGCCCGATCGCGCGCCAGGGCGACCGCGAGGTCGCCGCGACGAAGGCACCGAAGCCCGTCAGCCCGTGGATTTCCACGCTCAGATCGCGGGCTGCGAATTCCCGCCACGCGATGAAGGCCCCACCGGTGCGATAGGGCTGCCAGAGCGCCTGGCCCTCGTCGAAATGGCTTGCGGCCCAGTGGCCGATGCGTTCCTCGATCAGGCCCGGCCAGTCGATGCCCGACACGTTCGCCGCCAGATCCGCCACCGTTGGCAGCGCCTGCGGCGCGGGTGCGGGGCGCTGCAGCGCAGCCTTCAGATCGTCCAGCGTCGGCCGCGCCAGCTGCACCGGGCACACCTCGATCGCCGCTTTCATATCGTCCTCGGTGATGTCGCCTGCCGCCCATTTGGCGGCAAAGACCGACCGTTCGGGCAGGATGCGCGTGCCCGCGACGCGGCCCAGCCGCGCGGCGGTCACCGCCAGCGGTTCCTCGGTCTGGCCAAGGAAGGGGTTGACCGCAACGGAAGACGCCAGCGGGAACAAAGGCGGGATCGCCCGTGTCGCCTTTTCGCCCTCGGCCACCAGTTCCAGAAGGGCGGCGGGGTAGGTTTCGTGCTGCATGAACATGCGCGTCGCTCCTTCAGGTTGTGGCTTTGCGCGACCAGCCGCCCAGCAGCCGGTCGAAGATCGCGTTGGCGTAAAGTCCGTTCGACAGATGCACCCGGAGGCCCACGGCCGCCGGGTGGCCCGCCCAAAGCGGGAAGGTCGCCTGCGCCAGCGCCACCGCGCCGAAGCTGACCAGCGCCAGCACGATCAGCG
>CAZNMV010000205.1:5850-6241 GCA_964573835.1 uncultured Aestuariivita sp.
GCCGTGCGTTTGGTCAGCGCGGCAGGCGCGGTATCGGCGAACCCTTGCGCAAGGATATAGGCCACCCCGAAGATCAGGATCACGCCCAGCGCCAGTGCCTGCACCGACTTGCCCTCGATCCCGAAGCCGAAGCTGACGGCGGCATAGATCAGGATACCGGCGGCGAAGGCGCGCAGCACCTTGCGCAGGCTCGGCACGGCGACAGGCCCCGGCCGCCGGATCGCGGCGACATTGCGCACCGCCTCGCCCGCCGACAGGAAGGCATGCGCCTTGTAGAGCGAATGCGCCACGATGTGCAGCAGGGCCAGCGGGAACAGCGCCAGCCCGCATTGCAGCACCATGAACCCCATCTGCGCGATGGTGGACCAGGCCAGCGCGTTCTTGATCGCAG
>CAZNMV010000206.1:0-6232 GCA_964573835.1 uncultured Aestuariivita sp.
GGTGGCGTCGCGGGCGACCGAGAAGCTTTCGGCATCACCCAGATATTCGAACCCGCAATGCGTCAGCACCCGGGCCGAAGCCGGGTTGTCCTGAAAGACGGATGCGAACAGCGTGGCATTGCCCAGCGGGTTGGCGCCGATCAGCGCCTGAACCGCATCACTGGCAAGCCCCGTGTTCCAGTAGATCGGCGCGACCCAATAGCCCACTTCCGACTGGTTCCGGTCCAGCCGGTCAAGACTGATGAGCCCCATCACCTCGGCCAGGCCCGACTTCGTGCCGTCCATCGCCCAGACATCTTCGGCCCGCTTGTCCGACATGGCGCGGGCGACGAAGGCATCAGCCGCCCCGGGGGGCAAGGGATGGGGAACCGACGTGGTCATCCGCGCCACGCGCGCATCGCCCGCGTAAAGCGCGACAAGCCCCTGATCCGATTTGCGCAGCGGGCGCAGCACGAAACGGTCGGTTTCGATGACCGGCTGGTCCACGATCTGGTCGAGTTTCATCTCTGCCATCCTCCCTGGCGACGGATATCAGGTAAGAACGGGGGCCTTGCCCCGCAAGCGGCCCGCCCTGCCCTCCTCCGGCAATAGCGCGCCGATCGTTGCGGTTGCGTGAACGCCCGCATATCGACCCCGAAAACGAAAAGGGACCGGCGTGATGCCGGTCCCCTCTCTGCGATACGTGCGGGTCCGGCTTACTCGGCGGCCTCCGCTACCGGCAGGACCGATACGAAGGTGCGGCCCTTGAGGCCCTTGTGGAACGTCACTGCGCCATGGGTCGTGGCGAACAGGGTATGGTCCTTGCCCATGCCCACGTTCTCGCCCGGCCAGAACTTCGTTCCGCGCTGCCGCACGATGATGTTGCCCGCGATCGCGGCTTCGCCGCCATAGAGCTTGACGCCGAGACGGCGACCGGCCGAGTCGCGACCGTTGCGGGATGAACCGCCTGCTTTCTTGTGTGCCATCGGTGTTCCTCCTTAGCCTTGTGCCAGCGCCTTGGCCTGATCGATCCAGCCTTCGCGCTCGATCCGGCCTTTGAAATTCAGTTTCTCGTCGAAAGCCGCGACATCGGCCTCGGTCCAGGCTGCGATCTGCGCGAAGCTGGTGACACCGGCCGCGTGCAGCTTCTTCTCGAGAGCCGGGCCCACGCCCGACAGCTGCTTGAGATCGTCGCCCGATGCCGTGGTGGCTGCTGCCTTGGGGGCGGCCGCCTTTGCCTTCGCCGGTGCGGCTGCGGCTGCAACTGCGACAGCGCCGACCGAACCCGACCCGACAGCGGCCTTGACCCCCGTCGCATCCGCGCCCGAGGCAAGGATGTCGGTGATCTTGACCAGCGTCAGCTTCTGGCGGTGGCCCTTGGTGCGCTTGGACGAATGCTTGCGGCGGCGCCGCACGAAATGGATCAGCTTTTCGCCCTTGATCTGGTCGATCACCTCGGCCTGCACGGCGGCGCCGGCGACCAGCGGCGCGCCGACGGTCATCGTGTCACCGCCCAGCATCAGGACGTCGTTGAACTGGATCTTCTCACCGGCATCGGCAGCAAGTCTCTCGACGCGCAGAATGTCGCCCGCCTGAACCTTGTACTGCTTGCCGCCTGTCTTCATGACTGCGAACATGCGCTTCTTCCTTCTTGCACCGCGTCCTTCGGTCCCCTTGCGGGCGTTTGCGGACCCAGATGGCCCACCCCGGACAGCGCGCCCCGTCACGGGGCGTTCCATAAACGATGACCCGGCCGAAGACGATCCGGCCGGGATGGCGGCTTATCGTGCGATTGCCGGGGCAAGTCAACAGGGATTCGGGCGGCGTCTTAGAGATCGCTGCCTTGCATCCCCTGCCCCGCCATCAGCCCCAGAGCATAGGAGATATCGCGGTAAAGCGTCTCGAACCCGGCGAAAAGCGCGGCGTTGAGCGCCCGCCCCGCGGGCGATTGCGAAAACTCGGTATAGGCCTGCAGATCGCCCGACGGCAGCGGCGCATAGGCCATGACGAGGAAGGCAAGAAGCCAGCTTTCGGTGTCTTGGCGCACTTCGGGTTCCTGCCCCCAGACGTCCGAGACGATGTCGGCATCCGACATGGTCGCGCCTCCGCCATCGGCGAAGCCACGCAGGAACTGGTAGTTGGAACTCAGCGCGCCCGCGACATTGCGCTCCAGAAGATCGTTGGCCTCGACGAAATCGCGCACCCGCGCGAAATGCGCATCGTCCGTGCCGGTCAGCTCCTCGACCCGGGCGCGGGCGGCTTCCTCCACCGCAGGGTCCGACATGGCGCGGCGGGCGGCATTCTCGTGGCCGAGGATCGCCTGCCCCCGATCGGTACCGAAAAAGCCGATCGCGGCAGCAATCTCGTCGGGCGACATGGTCGCGGCCATGGCCGCCTGCAGCCCCGCCTCGAGCCGCGCAGGATCATAAAGGTCTCCGACCCGGCTCTGCCACAGCGCGCCGCCCGATCCGCCCAGCAGATCGGTCTCGATGCTGCGCGCATAGTCGAGCCCCTCGTCCCGCAAGATCGCGGTGACGTCCGCCAGCCTGAGCGTGCGGGCCAGATCCTCGACCGAGGACGCGGCGGCAGGCAGCGCCGCTGCCAGCGACAGCGCCGCTGCGGCGACGCGCGCGCGCAGCCCCCTCACAGCTCTTCCCCCGGCTGCAGGCCGCTCATGCGGGTGGCCAAAGCCTCGAACCGGTTGGCCATCACTTCGTATTGCACCGCGTTCATCAGTTCATAGACCCGTTGCATGTCGGGATGCTCCAGCGCCTCGGTATAGGCGAGAAGATCGTCGTCCGACAGGGTGCGATAGGTATAGGCATTGCCCGCAAGCGCGTTCTCGCGCAGCGTCCGGCGCAGCCGTGGCACGTCGCGGGCCATCATCTCGCGCAGCTCGCCCGGATCGACGCGCAATTGCACGATGCCCGCCGCACTCGCCGCCATGAGGAAGCGGAACTGGATTTCCTGCAACGCCCGGACGCTGCTGTCATCCGACGTCACCGCGCGGCCCATGCGCTGCAGAATTTCTATCCGGGGTGAACCGCCGCGCAGAAGATCTGCGATGATGCGCTGCCCCTCGGCCTGCTTGGCATCGTCATCCTCCTTCAGATGCGAGGCATTCTCCATCACCACCAGCCGCTGGCCGAGATCGCTGGCATAGAAATCCGCCGCATGGATCAGGAGATCGTCCGACAGCGTCTTTTCAAGGATGTCGAGCGCCATGCCATGCATCACCCCCACATCGAAGATCTCGCCCGTCAGGCGTGTCCATTCCGATCCGAAGACGCCGGGATCGACGCCCAGCATCTGAGGCGCGGCCCCGGCGGACAGACGGATCGATTCCAGCGCCACGTCGAAGCCCGTGACCTCGAGAAAGGCCTCGAGCCGCGCCCGGTCGGCCGCCACTGCCGCCTTCGGCAGCGCGAAACTCAGCACTAAGGCCAGAAGGACCAGCAGGCGGGCGGAGGCGGGATGCGGATGTCGGATCATGGCACCAAGGGTGACCGCTTTGCGCGGCGCTGACAACGGATATTCCTGTCCGTTCACATAGGATGAAAAGCGCCCTTGTCAGCGGGGAACCAAACGGATAGACGACACGCCCAGACCCCCGCGGAGAGGTGCCGGAGTGGTCGAACGGGACGGTTTCGAAAACCGTTGTCCTCGCAAGGGGACCCAGGGTTCGAATCCCTGTCTCTCCGCCACTTCCCCCAGCCATACGTCCCGTCGCGCATGACGTGACGCCCCGGACCCAGTTCCGGCGGAACGGGTCATCGTGCGAATGTGGATTGCTCCGATGTGGCGCAGGCGATAGTCAGGTTGCAGCATGGTCCGTCATCGCCTTTCAGATCTGGCGCAACGCCTCTGCCTGGTGTTCACCTGTCTTGCATTGGTGTTCAGCGCCCTTGGGTCTGTGGCAGATGCCGCGTCCGCACATGCGCATCATGGCGCAATCACCGAAACAGCCGGTCATCAGATGACCGGTCATGGCATGACGGGTCACGGCCATCACGGCGCGCATGACGACATGCCCTGCTGCGAGACCGGGGACGCGCAGCCCGGTGCCTGCCATGCCGCCGCCTGCTGCGCCTTTGCCGACACGATCGCCTTCGTGCCCCGTGGCGCGGTGCCTGTAACCATGCTCGCCCGGGTCCGTCCCGCCGATTTGCCCGTCATCGGAGACGGGCCGCAACGGCCCGAACGGCCCCCCCGAACCACCTGAGATCTCAAGGCCCGGCCGGACGTCCTGTCCGGCGGGCGTGTCCTTGTGTCTGGCGGCGCCCGGTGTCCCGGGGGCCCATTTCGGAGGGTGTCATGCGTGGACGATACGCGGCGCTGAGCATTCTGGCCCTTGCAGGCGGCATCGCTGGGGGCATCTACGTCGAACGGTTCCATCTGAACCCGGCGGCCTCTGCCGGGTCCGAGGGGCCGGAGATCCTTTACTGGGTCGCTCCAATGGACCCGAATTTCCGCCAGCCGGGGCCGGGCAAGTCGCCCATGGGGATGGACCTGATCCCCGTCTATGCCGGGCAGGAGCAATCGGGCGACCCGTCCGAGGTCACGCTCTCGGGGGCCGAGATCAACGCCATCGGCGTGCGCACCGCGCTGGCGCGGATGACCGACATCTCGGACCGGATCGAAACGGTGGGCTTTGTCGGCTACAACGAACACCTCACCGGCCATGTCCATACAAGGGTCGAAGGCTGGATCGAACGGGTCGAAGTGCGCGCGGTGGGCGACCGGGTGGAGAAGGGTCAGGTCCTCTTCGATCTCTTCGCGCCCGAAGTGGCGGCGGCCACGGGCGATCTGATCCGCGCGCTGGACGACCCCGATCCGCGCATCCTCGAGGCGGCGCGCGGCAGGCTGCTGAGCAACGGCATGTCCGCCCGCCAGATCGTCGGGATCGAACGCGACCGCAAGCTTGCCCGCAACATCGAGATCGAGGCCCCGCGCGGCGGTGTCGTGACCGCGATGAATGCGGCCGACGGGATGTATCTGCAGCCCGGCACGCTGGCCTTCTCGATCGCGGATACAAGCGAGGTCTGGCTGATCGTCGATGTCTTCGAACGCGATATCGGCCGGCTCAGCGGGGACATGCGAGCGGTCGCGCGGTTCGATCCCCTGCCCGGGCGCGTCTTCGAGGGGAAGATCGACTACATCTACCCCGAGCTTGACACCCGCACGCGGACGCTTCCCGTGCGGCTGCGCTTCGACAATGCCGAAGCGCTGCTGCGGCCCGGCATGTTCGGAACCGTCACGCTTGAACCCCGCATGACGCGCACTGCGCTTACAGTTCCGTCCGAGGCCGTGATCCGCACCGGCGCGGGCGAACGGGTGATCCTGAAGACCGGCGAAGGCACCTTCCGGCCCCGTCTGGTGACCACCGGCCTGCGCGACGGCTCCGGAGAGGGCGCGCGAACGGAAATCCGGCAGGGCCTGTCGCCGGGAGAGGAAATCGTCGCCTCGGCCCAGTTCCTGATCGACAGCGAAAGCGCGCTGAATGCGGGGCTCATCCGCATGGCGCCGACCGATGAGGCGCCCGCGCGCGGAACCGGGGTTCTGGTTGCGCTCGACCGCGCGGCGCGGGTGGCGACGATCCGGCACGGGGCGCTCGACAGTCTCGACTGGCCTGCGATGACGTCGGATTTCCCGGTGCGGGCGGATGTGCCCCTTGAGCGGCTGCGCGAAGGCGAGACCGTCGCCTTCCGCGCCGCGCGCGGGGCGGATGGCTCGCTCGGCCTGCTCGATCTCGGACCCGATGACGGGATCGCGGCGACGGCCACGGGTGTCGCGCTGGCGGTGACGCCCGATGGCAAGCTGACGCTGGAACATGACCCGGTGCCGGAACTCGGCTGGCCGGCGATGAAGATGGATCTTGCGGTGGCGGGGTTCGACCCGGCGACCGTGCCGCTTGACGCGCCGATCGAATTCGATCTGGCCAAGGACGAGGCGGGGATGTTCACCATTGTCGCCGTGCGCGCCGACGGGGCCGCAGTCACCGAACCCGCAGCCACGGAAGAACCGCCCGCGCAGACACCCCCTGCCCCACCCATCGAGGTGCGCGGCACGATCAACACCATCGACCCCGCCGCCCGCCGCGCCAATGTCACCCACGGACCGATCATGGAGATCGGCATGCCCGGCATGACCATGGACTTCGCCATCGGCGATGACATCGACCCGGCCACCCTGCCGATGGGGTCCGAGGCGACGCTTCTGCTCACCCGCAACCCGGACTTCACCCTGACACTTA
>CAZNMV010000207.1:0-6208 GCA_964573835.1 uncultured Aestuariivita sp.
GCGCACCGACCGGGCGGCCCAGTTGATCCGACAGCGCCGCAAGCCCCGCCGCCCCCGTCGCCCAGATGACCGTGCCGCGATCCACGCCTTCGGGCACCACCTGCACCCCCCGCGACGTCAGCGCCGCGACGAGCGCCGCGCAGGCGCGGCGCGGATGCAGCCGCGCCGACAGCGTGTCGCGGATCAGGTAGCCGCCGGGCGACAGCGGCGCAAACGCGCCCGCCATGTCCGCCCCGATCACCTCCCACACCGCGCGGCCCTGCCAGAGATCGCGCGCCGTCTCGCCCCGCGCGCGGGCCAGCGCAAGCGCGGCCTCGTCCGTCACCGGCTGCAGGCGGCCCGTCCGGCCATAGCCCGACGGCACGCCGCCTGCGGCCTCGACCCCGGCCCAGAATCCTTCCGCCGCGATCAGGCTATCGAACTGCATCTGCTTCTTGGGGTTCCAGTTTTCCGGCACATGGGGCGCCAAGGCGCCGACCAGCCCGCCGCTTGCGCCTGCGCCCGCACCATGCGGGTCGATGACCTGCACCACCGCGCCCGCCTGCACGCAGGTCCACGCGACCGACAGGCCGAAGATACCTGCGCCGCGGATCGTGATGTCGGGCATTGCCAAGACCTGCGCCTTTCTCCAGTCTCCGCGGGCAATACCTAGAGGCAAACAGGATGCAGGACCAGCCACCCGATCTGGACTGGACCGATCGGGGCGTGCCGGTCTCGCGCCGCTTCGACGATCCCTATTTCTCGCTCGACAACGGGCTGGCGGAAACGCGGCATGTCTTTCTTGCAGGCAACGGCCTGCCCGGGCGCTTCGCCCCGGGCTTCCGCATCGCAGAACTGGGGTTCGGCACGGGCCTGAACTTCCTCACCACATGGCAGGCCTGGATCGACAGCGGCACGGAAGGCCCGCTCCGCTTCACCAGTTTCGAGGCCTTCCCGATGACCGCCGGCCAGATGGCGGCGGCACTGACGGCCTTTCCCGAGCTCGCGCCACTCTCGGCCCAGCTTGTCGCGAACTGGGACGGGCCCGGGCGGGTTATCCTGCCGGGGGCCGAGCTGACCGTGATCGCGGGCGATGCGCGCCTGACCCTGCCCGCGTGGAACGGTCAGGCCGATGCCTGGTTTCTCGATGGATTCTCCCCCGCCAAGAACCCCGAAATGTGGGACGACGCGCTTCTGACAGAGGTCGCGCGCCACATGGCCCCGGGCGGCACGCTGGCCACCTACACAGCGGCGGGCCATGTGCGCCGCGCATTGGCGCAGGCGGGGCTGGCGGTCGACCGGCGGCCGGGATATGGGCGCAAACGGCACATGACGGTTGCGGCAAGGTCATGAGCGCGGGCGACAACACGCGGGCAGGCATCGCGCTCATGATTGCGACGACAGTGATCTTCGCGCTGCAGGACGGCATCTCGCGCCATCTGGCGGGGGAATACAACGTCCTGATGGTGGTGATGATCCGCTACTGGTTCTTCGCGGCCTTCGTGATGGCGGTGGCGTCGCGCAAGGCAGGCGGCATCCGCGCTGCCGCACGCACCGACCAGCCCCTGCTGCAGGCATTCCGCGGCGTCCTGCTGGCGGCCGAAATCTGCGTGATGGTCGTGGCCTTCACCATGCTCGGCCTGATCGAAAGCCACGCGGTCTTCACCTGCTATCCGCTGCTGGTGGCGGCGCTGTCGGGCCCGATCCTTGGGGAAAAGGTGGGCTGGCGGCGCTGGGCCGCGATCGGGGTGGGGTTCGTGGGCGTGCTCATCATCCTGCGCCCCGGCACCGGCGTCTTCGAGCCCGCCGCCGTGATCCCGCTGGCCGCCGCGGCCATGTTGGCGCTTTACGGCCTTCTCACCCGCTATGCCGCGCGGCGCGACAGCACAGCGACATCCTTCTTCTGGACCGGGACCACCGGCGCGGTCGTCATGACCGCCGTCGGCATCTGGTTCTGGGAACCGATGATCCCCCGCGACTGGGTCTGGATGGCCTCGCTTTGCGTCACCGGCGCGCTGGGGCACTGGCTTCTCATCAAATGCTACGAAGTGGCCGAGGCCAGCGCGGTGCAGCCCTTCGCCTATTTCCAGCTGGTCTTCGTGTCGATCCTCGGCATCACCGTCTTCGACGAGGCGCTGCGCAGCAACGTCGTCATCGGCGGGGTGCTGATCGTGGCGGCAGGGCTGTTCACCTTCTGGCGCGAACGGCAGAAGGCGCGGCGCTGAGCGTCAGTCGGCGGGCCAGCGCAGCGTGTCGCCCACCAGTTCGACGCTGAAGGGCACCGGATGGGGCGGCAGCCCCAGCCGCGCGCGATAGACCGGCAGGCTTTCGGCCACGCGCATGATGTAGTTGCGCGTCTCCTCGAAGGGGACGTGTTCGATCCAGTCGACCACGTCGACACGCCCCTGCCGCGGATCTCCCCGTTCGGCCATCCAGGCCTCGGGGCGGCTGCGCCCGGCATTGTAGCCGGCCGACATCATCACGACATTTCCGCCGAAGGTCTCTGCCAACCCTTCGAGATAGGCCGCACCCAGCTTCGCGTTGTAATCGGGGTCGGTCAGCAGCCGGTCGGTGGAGTGTTCCGCCGACAGCCCCAATTGCCGCGCCACCTGTTCGGCGGTGCGCGGCATCACCTGCATCAGCCCGCGCGCGCCCGCGCCGGACACGACGGAGGGGTCGAATTCGCTTTCCCGGCGCGCGATAGCCAGAATCATTTCGGGATGCATGGGCAGACCGGCCTCGGCGATCGGGTGCAGGGGGTAATAGGCCGCCGGCACGACGATCGCGGATTGCGCGAGACGCTTGCCGATCATCACACCCAGATGCGGGCGGTCCATCTCGACCGCCATTGCGCCCAATTGCGCCGCCTGCGCGGCGTCGAGATCCTCGGCCAGATGGGTCAGGAAGCGTTCGGCCAAGTCGAGTTCCCCCGCCCCCAGCAGCAAAAGCCCCGCCTCGAAGACCGACGACCCCGTGAAGGCTGCAGTCTGCCAATCCGGCAGATCGCGCCCTGCGAGGCTGGCATCGAAGGCAACGCCGCCCCGCTCTGCCGCAAGAAGCCCGTAGAACGATGTCTGGTGCTCTGCCCCCGCCCGATAGGCGAGTGCTGCGGCCCCGGCATCGCCCATCGCCTCAAAGGCGCGGCCCAGCCAATAGCCCGCGCGCCCCTTGGAAATGGGCGAAGCGACCGCCCCGTCGAAACGCTGGAAATGGACCAGCGCCGTTGCCGGATCGTCGAGATAGCGCAGCGCCAGATACCCGGAGAGCCATTCCAGTTCGGCGAAATCCGATCCTTCGGCAAGGAAGTGCCGCGATGCGATGCGATAGGCCAGTGCCCCGTCGCCCGCGCGCATCATCTGCCGCGCCAGATCGTGCCGCCGCGGCGCCCAGGCGCGCGGCTGCCCCAGCAATGCCGGGTTTTCGGAACGGTACAGCAGCAAGGCGATGGCGTCCTCGTCGCGGCCCTTCCGGTCGCGCCAGACGAAGCGTTCATAGGCCAGCCCCGGGTCGCCCTGCAGCGCCTCGGGCACCGCTGCGATCAGCGCATCCACCCCCGCCGCCTGATCGTGCAGCGCGATGCGCGCCTGCGCCAGCGCCTGCCAGCCTTCGCCCACCAGCGGCAGCATCTGCCGCGCGCTGGGCATGTCGCGCTGCCAGATCATCTGGTCGAGACGTGCCTCGTGATGATCGCGCAGCAGATCGCGGTGGCGGTCCAGATAGGTGTCCTGCAGGGCCTGATCCATCGGCAGCGTGCGCCAGGCGACGACCAGCGCCGCCTCGGCCTCGCCGGTCCGGCCCCCGGCGGTCAGGGCCGCGGCTTGGGCCAGTACGCCTTCGGGTGTCCGGGGGCTGCGCGCCTCGAAGAAGGCCAGAGCCTCGGCTGTCGGGGCGCGGGCGATGGCCTCCTCGTTCCGGCGCACCAGCCAGTCGAGCCCGGGCCAATCCCCCCGGCGGTCGAGGAAATCGCGCACCGCCGCGAGATCGCCCTCACCCGCGCGCAGGCGGTGCCATTCGATGATGTCGGTCGCGACCGCGCCGCCCGGCCGCGCGGCACTGGCGGCCGCCTCCCAGTCGCCGGCGCGCATGGCGGCAAAACCGGCTGCCAGCGCCCGCGCCGGATCGGCGAGGGCAGGTGCGGCCATAAGGAACAGGGCCGAGACGAAGGTAAGAACGCGTGTCATCTCTTGCTTTTTCACCGCCGAACAGGAATAGAGCCTGACGATAAATAACCGGCTGACGGGCGCAACTCACATTCCCTCCAGCCAGCCCACCGGCGGAACCGTGCCGCCCGGACCAGAGAAGGAGCGTGGACATGTTCAAAGGCTCGATGCCTGCCCTCGTCACGCCGTTCCAGAACGGCGAACTGGATCTGGAGACGCTGAAGAAACTGGTGGAGTGGCATATCGGTGAAGGCTCGCACGGGCTGGTCCCGGTGGGCACAACCGGCGAAAGCCCGACGCTGAGCCACGAGGAACACGAGATCGTCGTGGCCGAGGTGGTCAAGGCCGCCGCGGGCCGCATTCCGGTGATCGCTGGCGCGGGGTCGAACAACACGGTCGAGGCGATGCGCTTCGTGCAATACGCCGCCGAAGTCGGCGCCGACGCGGCGCTGGTCGTGACGCCCTATTACAACAAGCCGACCCAGCGCGGGCTGATCGCGCATTACACCGCGCTGCATGACTGCGCCGATATCCCGATCATCATCTACAACATCCCCGGCCGGTCGGTCATCGACATGACGCCTGACACGATGGGCGAACTGGCAAAGCTGCCGCGCATCGTCGGCGTCAAGGACGCGACCGGCGATCTGGCGCGCGTCTGCTGGACACGTCAGTCCTGCGGCCCCGATTTCGTCCAGCTCTCGGGCGAGGACGCGACCGCGCATGGCTTCAACGCGCAAGGCGGCGTGGGCTGCATTTCGGTCACCGCGAACGTCGCGCCGAAGCTGCTGGCACAGATGCAGGAAGCCTGCCTTGCAGGCGACTATGCGAAGGCGCTGTCGATCCAGGACCGGCTGATGCCGCTGCACAAGGCGATCTTCACGGAACCGGGCCTTGTCGGCGCGAAATACGCGATGTCGCGGCTGGGCCTGTGTTCTGAAGAGGTGCGCCTGCCGCTGACCGTGCTGTCGGACGGCACGCGCAAGCTGGTCGACGACGCGCTGCGCTTCGCGGGGCTGATGAACTAGGCCGGTCTGTGCGACCGGCAGGCCTCACGGAACAGATCGACCGGCGCCGCGCGGTCAACATGACGCGACACAGCAAGGACCGCGCGGAACCGCCCGATGTCTCCCAGAAGCGGGCGCACGACGACCGGGTCGCCTTCGGTCGTCACGCTGCGCTTCGGTTCGAAGCCCACCAGCGTGTACCCCAGCCCCTTGCCGACATAGGCATGCGCCAATTCGCGTGACTTGGTGGCGAAGGGCACTTCGAGCTTCTGCCCCGCGTCCTGCAGCAAACGAAGATAACTCGGGCCGGGACCAGACGTGATGACTGCGACGTAGGGCACGCCCGCAAG
Organism: uncultured Aestuariivita sp.; assembly: GCA_964573835.1. GTDB lineage: Bacteria > Pseudomonadota > Alphaproteobacteria > Rhodobacterales > Rhodobacteraceae > JAGYKE01. Next base: position 5,497 of record CAZNMV010000207.1, read on the forward strand.
GTCGGCGAGGCTCAACGCGTCCCTGCGTGCCAGAGGATGCGACGCGGCCAGCAGGACAAGCGGCGGCACATCCTGCAACAGTTCGACCTCGTGACGGTCGGTCTCGAACCCCTGATCGTAGACCGCCAGTGCATCCACCTGCCCCGCGTCGAGAGCGGCGACAAGATCGGGAAAATCGCCCTCGATCACCTCAACGCAAATGCCGGGGTGATCGCGGCGCAGGTCCAGCACCGCGGGCAGCACGAAGAGTTCCGCAATGGCGAAATACGTGCCGATGCGCAGCAGCCCCCGCCGCCCCCCGGCCATGTCGCGCGCCTCAACGTCGAGCGCGTCTGCCTGCGCCAGCAGCGCCTCGGCGCGCGCGGCAAGGACCTCGCCCGCGCGGGTCAACCGCAAGCCCTGCGCCGGGAACCGGTCGAAGAGTTTCAGTTCCAGCGCATCCTCGAGTTTGTCGAGCGCGGACGCGACCGCAGGGGCCGACACGCCAAGCTGCCGCGCCGCTTGGGCGATACCGCCATGGCGCGCCGTCGCGGACAGGAAGGACAATTGTCGCAGCGTGAATCGAAGCATCGGTAAAATCTTTCTTTTATCCTGAATTTACCATTTTTCTTCGATGGTGAAAATCGGGATAGGCTGGTCTCGCCCCACGACAGGAGCGACCAGATGGACATCCTTCCCCTGACCGGCAGCCTTGGGGCCGAAATCATCGGCG
>CAZNMV010000208.1:0-6150 GCA_964573835.1 uncultured Aestuariivita sp.
CTGCCCCTGCCGCGCGCCTTGCCAGGATGGCGGTGCCGCTCCTGCTCGTCCTCGTCCCGGCGGCGACGCTTCTGGCCTATGGCCTCTGGGGCGAAACCGGGCTGATCGTAACCGCGCTGGCGCTGCCTCTGGCATTCGCGGTGCTTCAGGGGGGTCTTGTCCTGACCGGGCCGCGCGGCGGTCCGCGCGACCGGATCACCGGGCTGATCCTGCGCGACGGGTTCGAGGCGGCGCTTGACGCCACACGGGCGGACTGCGCGCGCACGGGGCTCCAATCGGCCTGCGTCGTGATCGATTACGACGATTTCGCCGGTTTTGCTGCACGCCATGGCCAGTCGGCGGCGGATGCGGCGATGGCGCGCGGGGCCGACCGTCTTCTCGGCGCCCTGCGGTCGGGTGACACCGTCGCCCGGATCGGCGACGGGCGCTTCGCCATCTGCCTGACGCCGGTGCGCCAGATGGACCTCGAACTCGGCATCCAGCTGGCAGGCCGCCTGCAGACGGCGCTTGAAGATGCGCTCCCGCTGGGGGGTGTGACGATCTATCTCTCGGCGTCGGTGGGTTTCTGCCTGTCGCAGCGGGCACCGGGGGGCGACGGGCGGGCCTGGGCCGACGCCGCGCGCGCCGCACTGGCCGAGGCGCAGGCCAACGGCCCGTCGGGCATCCGCGCCTTCACGCCCGACATCGCCCGGCGCCGCGCTGCGCGGTCCGACCTGCTGGGCGACGCGGCAGCCGCGCTCGACAACGGCCAGCTCCGCGCCTGGTTCCAGCCGCAGGTCTCGACCGATACGGGCCATGTCTCGGGTTTCGAGGCGCTGGCGCGCTGGACCCATCCGGTGCAGGGCGTCATCCCGCCCGACCGCTTCCTGCCCGCGCTTGCCGAAGCCGGATTGCTGGAGCGTCTGACCGAAGTCATGCTGTACCAGGCACTGAGCGCGCTGCGCGACTGGGACGCCGCGGGCGCTGCGGTGCCGCGCGTTTCGGTCAACCTGAGCCAGGCGGACCTGAACAATCCCCGACTGACCGACCGTTTCATCTGGGATATCGACCGTTTCGGCCTGACGCCCGAGCGGCTGGGGATCGAAGTGCTGGAAACCGTTCTGTCGGACGGGCCGGGCGACACCGTCGCACGCAATCTGTCCCGGCTGGGCGAGGCGGGGTTTCACATCGACCTCGACGATTACGGGACCGGCCATGCCTCGATCGCGATGGTCCGGCGTTTTCCCGTGCGACGGATCAAGATCGACCGGTCCTTCGTCACCCGCGCCGACCGCGACCCCGAACAGCAGCGCCTTGTCTCGGCGCTGCTCACCATGGCCGAACGGCTGGAACTCGGCACAATCGCCGAAGGGGTGGAGACGGTGGGCGAACATGCGCTTCTGGCCCAGCTGGGCTGTCAGCACGTACAGGGCTATGGCATCGCCCGGCCCATGCCCGCGGACCAGACACTGTCATGGCTTCGCGCACATGACCGCAATCTGGCGCGGATCACGCGGATCGGTCGCCAGACCGGGTGACTGCACCCGGCGGGCAGGTGCCGGATGGCCGCGGAAAGCCCGATTCCACTTGACCTTTCGGGCTGCACTCGGTTGAACCGCGCTGTCTGAACTATGCAGGTGGCGGTCCCGATATGGACGATCAGAACAGAAACCTCCTTCTGGCGACAGCGCTGAGCTTCCTGGTGATCCTGGTGTGGTACACCATGTTTCCGCCGCCGGAACCGGCGCCGCGCCCCGATACTGCCACCAGTGTCCAGACCGGGGAAGACGGTGTCGCCATTGCACCCGCCACGGCCGGGACCGCGGCCGATCCCGCCGCCGCAGCAGCCGAGACGCGCGAAGGCGCGCTGGCTGCCGCGCCGCGGATCGTCATCGATACGCCCCGCCTGACCGGATCGATCTCGCTTCTGGGCGGACGGATCGACGATCTGTCGCTGCGCGATTATCGCATCAGCCTCGACGAAGGGGCGGACATCGTCACCATGCTGTCGCCCGTGGGCACGCCGGGCGCCTATTACGCGCTTTACGGATGGGCGCCGGGCGCAGGTCTCGGCGCCGATCTCGTGCCGGGGGCCAACACGCTCTGGCAGGTCGAAGGTAATGCCACACTGACGCCCGACACCCCCGTGGCGCTGGTCTGGGACAACGGCGCTGGCCTCACCTTCCGCCGCATCATGGCGGTGGACGAGGATTTCATGTTCACCGTCACGCAGAGCGTGACGAACACCGATGCCGGGACGGTGTCGCTGGCACCTTACGGGGTTCTGGCCCGCCACGGAGAACCCTCGGATCTGAAGAACTTCTTCATCCTGCATGAAGGGGCCGTCGGCATGGCCGATGGCGAACTGACCGAAACCGATTACGACGACATGCCGTCCGAGACCGCCTTCGACGAGATCTCGGTCAACCAGAACGGCTGGATCGGATTTACCGACCATTACTGGATGTCGGTGCTTGTCCCGCAGCCGGGCAGCCCCTTCAAGGCCAGCGCCTTCGTCAACGAAGGGCTCGACATCTACCAGACCACCGCCAAGCTGCCGACCCAGACGCTGGCCGACGGTCAGACCGCACAGGTCGAGACACGGCTTTTCGCGGGTGCCAAGGAGTGGGAAGCGATCCGCGGCTATGAACGCACGGGGATCGAGGGCTTCATCGACTCGATCGACTGGGGCTGGTTCTTCTTTCTCACGAAGCCGATCTTCTGGTTGCTGCACGAACTGAACATCCTGATCGGCAACATGGGCTGGTCGATCATCGCGCTGACCTTCATCATCAAGGCGGTCCTCTTCCCGCTGGCCTACAAGTCCTATGTTTCCATGGCCAAGATGAAGGAACTCCAGCCGCAGATGGAGGCGCTGAAGGAACGCGCGGGCGACGACCGTCAGAAACTCCAGCAGGGGATGATGGAGCTTTACAAGAAGGAAAAGGTGAACCCCGCCGCGGGCTGTCTGCCGATCCTTCTGCAGATCCCGATCTTCTTCTCGCTCTACAAGGTGATCTTCGTCACGATCGAGTTGCGTCACGCCGAATGGCTGGGTCCGTTTCAGGACCTTTCGGCACCCGACCCGACCTCGATCATGAACTTCTTCGGGCTTCTGCCTTTCGAAGGGCCTGAGCCCGGTTCGATCATGGCGCTGATCTTCATCGGGATCCTGCCGCTGCTTCTGGGCATCTCGATGTGGCTTCAGCAGAAGCTGAACCCGGCCCCCACCGACCCCACGCAGAAGATGGTCTTTGCCTGGCTACCGTGGGTCTTCATGTTCATGCTGGGCGGGTTCGCCAGCGGTCTTGTGGTCTACTGGATCGCGAACAACACCATCACCTTCGTGCAGCAATACGCGATCATGCGCAGCCAGGGATACAAGCCCGATATCTTCGGCAACATCCTCGACGGGTTCAAGCGCGACAAGCCGAAGGCACCGGACAAGCCCGCCCCCAAATCCGGGCCGAAGGGCAAGGGCTGATGTCGGGCGCGGTCACCGCGCTCTGGCGCCACCCGATCAAGAGCCATGGGCGCGAGGCGCTGAGCGCCGTCACCCTGGCCGCCGGTCAGGCTCTGCCCTGGGACCGCTGCTGGGCTGTCCAGCACGACAATTCGACCGGCCCCACGACGGGCTGGTCGTCCTACCAGAACTTCATGATCGGGACGCGCACGCCCGGACTGGCGGGCCTTTGGGCCGATCTCGACGAAGGCGCGGGCCTTGTGCATCTGCGCCATGACCGGCTGGGCAGTTTCAGCCTGTCCCCCGACGACACGGCCGAGGCACAGGCCTTCTTCGTATGGCTGGCCCCGATCCTGCCGGAAAACCGGGCGCAGCCCCGCCGCATCGTGCGGGCGGGCACGCGGGGCATGACCGACACCGATTTCCCGTCGGTCTCGGTGATGAATGCCTCGTCGCACCGAGCGGTGTCGCAGCGGCTCGGCCGGTCGCTGGAACCGGAGCGCTGGCGCGGGAACATCTGGTTCGACGGCATGGGCCCCTGGGAGGAATTCGACTGGATCGGCCGCCATGTGCGCATCGGCGCCGCCGTTCTGGCGGTGCATGAACGGATCGAACGCTGCCTGCATACCGCAGCCAATCCCCGTACGGGCGAGCGCGACGCCGACACGCTTGGCACGCTCGAGGCCGGGTGGGGCCACCGCGACTTCGGCGTCTATGCCGAGGTGGTGGAGGGCGGCCCGGTCGCCCCGGGCGACAAGGTCGAGGTTCTGGCGTGACCGCCCCCCTGCCCTTTCCGCTGGCCGAAGACCCCGACGCTGCCACCGCCGAGGCGGGGCGGAAGCTCTTCGCGGGCGGGGCCGATTTCCTGAAGGGCGTCGTCGCCATGGACGGCCTGCCGCCCGCCGACCGGATCGAGGTCTGCTTTGCCGGACGGTCGAACGTGGGCAAGTCGTCGCTGATCAACGCGCTCACGGGTCGGAAGGCGCTGGCGCGGGCTTCGAACACCCCCGGCCGCACGCAGGAGATCAACTTCTTCACGCTCGGCGCGACGCATTACCTAGTCGACCTGCCCGGCTATGGCTATGCCAACGCACCCCTCGCCGTGGTCGAGAAATGGCAGCGCCTGCTCAAGCAATACCTGTCGGGCCGCCCGACCCTGCGCCGCGCCTTCGTGCTGATCGATGCGCGCCACGGGATCAAGAGCGTGGATGACGGGATCATGCGCCTGCTCGACACCGCAGCGGTCACCTTCCAATGCGTGCTGACCAAGACAGACAAGATGAAGGCGCAAGATCTCGACCGTGTTCTGGCGCAGGTGCGCGGCGGGCTTGCTGCACATCCCGCGGCCTTTCCCGAGATCGTGCTGACCTCGAGCGAGACCGGAGACGGCATTCCGACCCTGCGGTCGATCATCGCCGGCATGGTCTGAACGGCCTTTGCAGGAGACGCGAGGCCCCTGTTTTTCGAAAAACAGGGGCCGGTCACGCAGAGACACGTCCGTCGGCGCCTCATGGATAGACCCGCGACCACTGTTTTTCGAAAAACAGTGGACCCCGACCGGGAACCTGCGCCAGACAGGGGCAACGGAAGGATCAAGGATGAGAACTCAGGACATGAACAGGGACTGGATCGCCACCGCCGAAACTCTGTCGCGCGCACTGCCCTACCTGCAGCGCTATTCCGACGCGATCGTGGTCATCAAGCTGGGCGGCCACGCCATGGGCAGCGACGAAGGGATGGATCTCTTCGCACGCGACGTGGTGCTGATGCGGCAAGTGGGTGTGAACCCGGTGATCGTGCATGGCGGCGGGCCGATGATCAACGCGATGCTGGACCGGCTCGACATCCGCTCGGAATTCGTGAACGGCAAGCGGGTCACCGACGAAGCCACCGTCGAGGTGGTCGAGATGGTGCTGTCCGGCGTCATCAACAAACGCATCGTGCAGGCGATCAACCGGCAGGGCGGCATGGCCGTGGGCCTGTCGGGCAAGGATGCGGGCCTGATCACCTGCGACCAGACCCATCCCGATCTCGGGTTGGTCGGCACGCCGGCCGAGGTGAACCCGAAGATCCTGCATGCGCTGTTTGCCCAGGACATGATCCCGGTGATCGCGCCGCTGGGCGCCGGCCGGGGCGGCGAGACCTACAACATCAACGGCGACACCGCCGCCGGCGCCATCGCCGCCGCGCTGAAGGCCGACCGCCTGCTGCTGCTGACCGATGTCTCGGGCGTGAAGAATGCCGAAGGCGAAGTCCTGACCGAACTCAAGGCCGAACAGATCCGCCAGATGACGCGCGACGGCGTGATCGCGGGCGGCATGATTCCCAAGACGGAAACCGCGCTCGAGGCCATCGACGGGGGCGTGCGCGCGGTGGTGATCCTTGATGGGCGGACGCCCAACGCGGTGCTGCTGGAGTTGTTCACCGAACATGGTGCAGGTTCGCTCATCCGGCCCGACACGCCGCTGCCGCCGGTGCGGTAAGGGTGGGTGCGCTTGACGATCTCGCAACGCGGGCCGAACCGCATGGTCTGATCTTGATGGGCGCATTGCATGATGCAGGCGCGACACTGGTACTTCTGGGGGCAGGTCCGGAGTTCTGGCCGGTCTTTACCGCAAGCCCCGAATATGCCGACGGCGCGCCCAACCCCATCGACCGCTGGTCGCGCCGGGTGATCGGTGCGCTCGTCCCGGGCGTGCCGGCGGTTT
>CAZNMV010000209.1:0-6140 GCA_964573835.1 uncultured Aestuariivita sp.
CCCATCGCAGGCACCGCCTGCCCCGTCCCCGCGACATAGGCCCAGAGGCCCAGCACGATCAGCGGCGCGGAATAGACGAAGCGCGCAAAGGTCGCGCCCGAGGCCGAAAGCTGCCCCATGCTGAGGTATTTCTGCAGCATGAAGCGCACGGTCTGGAACGTCGCCGCGGCAAGGGTGAAGGGAATCCAGAGGCTCATGCGCCCCTTCTTGGCCCAGCCCTACCGCCTGCGCCAGAGCGGATGCGGCACCGGGTCCTTCGCGGTCAGGAAATGATGGCGAAAAACCTCGGCGTAAGAGCGGAAGTAATATCCGCTGTTGCGGTCGAGATACCGCGCGCGGTTCTCGGCAAACAGCTTCGGCAAGCGGTACCACGGCACACGCGGATGCATGTGATGAACCACATGCAGGTTGTTGTTCAGAAACAGGAAGGCCAGCGGCCCCCGATCCTCGATGATGACGGTGCGCCCGCGGGCGCGCTCATGCGCCTGATGTTCAAGGAAGGTGCGGATCTTCAGAAGGCTGAGCCCCAGATAGGCCGCGATCACATAGGCCCAGAGGGCCATGTCGGTCGCCAGCACCACCCAGCCCAGAACCAGCGCCAGCCCCGGCACATGCAGCGCCCAGGCGAGCCACACCGCCCGGTCGCCGGCCGCCGCCGCGCGCGCTTCCGCCACCATGAAGCGCACCTGACCGATGCCCGGACCCAGCGCCATGCGTCCCAGAAGCGTGTTCTGCGCCGCAAACAGCCGCTGCTGCCAGCGCGGCAGCGCCTCCCAATCGACGGGGTCGAGGTAGTTCGATTCCGGGTCGTCGAACGGATCGGTCAGCCGCGCGTCCTGATGATGCGCGAGATGCAGGTCGCGGAAACGGTTATAGGGAAAGGCCAGGTTCAGCGGGGCGAACATCAGCGCTTCGTTCACCCGCCGCGACGGGAAGGGATGGCCATGCAGCACCTCATGGGTGAGCGAGGCATGGAACGCGATCAGAACCGCCGTCAGCAGAACGCTCACGACCGGCGCCACCGGCCACACAAGCGACGTCACCGCCATCCAGAGCCCGTAAGTGACAACGATCAAGGCGAAGGTGGACCATTCGATGCGGCGGGTCTGGGTGCAGCCCACGCGCGGCGGCACCACATCCGATTGCGCCATCTGCGGCGGCGTCGCCTGCAGCGTCATGATCTCTCCCATCCTTCCGGAATGACAAAGTCAGAGCACGGTCACATAAGCGTTACCATTCCGGAAATGGTCACCAAAAGCCAAAACATGTGATATTTGTCACCAAGTATGGAGATGATCGACAAACGCATCCGCGCCAGCGCCTTCCGCGACCGCCTGTCGCGCGCCATGGCGCGCAAATCGGTCAGCCAGTCGGAACTGGCGCGCCGGATCGGGGTCGACCGCTCGACCATCTCGCAGCTTCTGACCGATGGCGGCGCGCGGCTGCCCAATGCCCATGTGGTGGGTGCCTGCGCGCAGGCGCTCGGCGTCTCGGCGGACTGGCTCCTGATGCTGTCGGACCGGCCAGAGACGACGGCCGAGATCCTGTCGACCTCGCTCAGCCTGGCCGAGGCACCGCGCGCACTGATCGACGACCGCATCTATGCCTGGCATGTGGAGGCCGCGGGCTACAAGATCCGGCACGTCCCCGCCACACTGCCCGACATGCTCAAGACCCGCGCGATGCTCGACTGGGAATATGCCCCGCATCTGGGCCGCACCGCCGAACAGGCCATCGCCGCCGCCGAAGACCGCCTCGCCTTCATGGGGCAGACAAGGTCGGACTATGAGATCGCCCTGCCCATCTACGAATTCGAATCCATGGCGCAGGCGACGGGCTATTACCGCGGGCTCGACCGCGACATCCGCGCGGGCCAGATCGACCATGTCCTTGCCCTGTCCGAAGCGCTCTATCCCCGCCTGCGGCTTTATCTCTTCGATGCGCAGCGCGTCTTCTCCGCGCCGGTCACGATCTTCGGCCCGCTTCTGTCGGTGGTCTATATCGGCAGCCATTACATGGTCTTCCGCGACCGCGACCGCGTCGACACCTTCACCCGCCATTTCGACCAGTTGGTGCGCGAGGCCGACCTGACCGCCCGCGACGTGCCCGCCTTCCTGAAAGACCTGCGCGCGGGGCTCTGAGCGCGCGCCCCTGCTTCTTCTCGTCCCAAATACGCAAATCCCGCCCGGGACACGGGCTCACGGCTTGGGGTCGGGGTTCACCGTGAACCCGTCGACCGCGATCACCTGCCCCGACACCAGCCGCGCCGCGTCGGAGGCAAGGAATACCGCCATCGCCGCCACATCGCGCGCCTCGACGAATCGGCCCATCGCGGTGCCCTGCGCATATCCCTGATAGACCGCGTCGCGCGTCATGCCCTTGGCGGCGGCCTCGCGCGCCAGAACGCCCTCGATCCGCGGGCCTTCCACCGCACCCGGGCAGATCGCATTGGCGCGGATGCCATGGGGCCCAAGCTCCATCGCCACCGTCTTCATCAGCCCGATCACGCCCCACTTGGCCGCCGCATAGGGCGCGCGGTGGGGAAACCCGTATTGCCCGGCGGTGGACGAGGTGAAGATCATCGCCCCCTGCCCCGCCGCCTTCATCATCGGCGCGGCCAGTTTCGCGGCCAGAAACGCGCCTTCGAGATTGACCGCCATGCAGGCCCGCCAGTCGGCCAGCGCGATATCCTCGATCCGCGCGGTCGGCCCCGCGATGCCGGCATTTGCACAGAGCGCATCAAGCGGCCCGTCATCGCCGATTTCGCCCAGCACGGCGGCCATCTGCCCCTCGTCCGACGCATCGGCGTGCCGCGCCTGCCAGGCAGGCGGCAGACCGGCCAGCGCATCCGCGTCGATATCGGTGACCCAGACCTCGTATCCGGCGGCACCGAAGGCCTCACCCATGGCGCGCCCCAGCCCCGTGGCCCCCGCGGTGACAAGGACGCGTCCCGTCATTGCGGTGCCCGGATCGCCGCGCCCGCGCCGTCGGGGTAAGGCAGCGATCCTTGCGCGGCAGCGATCTTCGCCATCGCCGCCTCGATCGCAGGCGACGGCGCGCAGGGGCGGCGGGTCTCAAGGCTCACGTGCAGCAGGAAATGTTCGCCCGTGGCGATCAGCGTGTCGCCCTTCCACATGCGGTGGAACAGATGCAGCTTCTTGCCCTGCCCCAGCAGCATCTGGGTGGTGACGCGGATGCGGTCGCCCGCCAGCGCCTCGTCCAGATGCCGGATATGGGTTTCGGCGGTGAAGTAACTGCCGCCCGCCGCGATGTAGTCGCTGTCGCAGCCGATGATCTCCATGAAGCGGTCGGTCGATTGCGCGAAGGCGTCGAGATACCGGCTTTCGGTCATGTGGCCGTTGTAATCGGTCCAGTCGATCGGCACGGCGCGCGCCAGCGTCAGGATCGGCTGCGCCAGATCGCCCACCGCGTCGATCCCGCCCGTCAGCCCTGCCGCCGGTTTCAACCCTTCATCATGCGCCTTGAGCAGCGCCCCCGCCCCCCAGTCGCGCGCCTTCAAGGCCCGCATCATCGACACGAGGTTGTCGTCACGGATGCGCTCGAGTTCCCGGATCGAATACTGGCCGGATTGTTCGTCGGACTGCCCCGCGATCAGGTCCACAAGCTCGTCGGTGAAGTCGGGCACATCGGTCAGCCGCGTCCAGGGCCATTGCAGGCAGGGCCCGAACTGCGCCATGAAATGCTTCATGCCCGCTTCGCCGCCCGCCACGCGGTAGGTCTCGAAGAGGCCCATCTGCGCCCAGCGGATGCCGAACCCGTAGCGGATCGTGTTGTCGATCTCTTCGGTCGTGGCGATCCCGTCCTTCACCAGCCACAGCGCCTCGCGCCAGACGGCCTCGAGGAAGCGGTCGGCGATATGGGCGTCGATCTCCTTGCGCACCTGCAGGGGATACATCCCGATTTCGCGGATGGTGTCACCGATCCGGTCGCGGGTCGCCGCATCGGTCGCCTGCGTCGTCACGATCTCGGCCAAGGGCAGCAGGTAGACCGGGTTGAACGGATGCGCCACGAAGATGCGGCCCGGCACCTTCGCACCCTCCTGCAGTTCCGACGGCTTGAAGCCGGATGTGGACGACCCGATCAGCACCTCCGGCCCCGCCGCCGCCTCGATCTGCGCCAGCACCCGGTGCTTGATGTCGAGCCGTTCGGGCACGCTTTCCTGCACCCAGGACGCGCCTGCCACCGCCTCGGCCACCGGTCCGTGGAAGGTGAGCCGCCCTTCTTCGGGCAACAGCGCATCGCTCAGGCCCGGCAGCGACCGTCGGGCATTGGCGAGAACCTCACCGATCTTGCGTTCGGCCTCGGGGTCGGGGTCGGACACGCGAACGTCCCAGCCGTTCAGCAGGAACCGCGCCGCCCAGCCGCCGCCGATCACACCGCCGCCGATGATGCATGCCGTCTTGGTCATGATGAAGTCGTCCTCAGATCGTGCCATCCCCGCGGATGGCGAAGTAGGTGATGGTCAGCAGCGTGCTGACCGAGAAATAGACCACGCCCGCGACCGTCTCTTCCTCGGCGAATTCGGGGGCGAGGGCCGCGCCCAGAACCCCGGGCATCGCGAGAACCGACAGGGCGAGAAGGCTCAGCCCGGGATCGCGCAGGCCCAGCGCCGCGATCCCCCAGCCCAGTGCAGCCAGCGCCGACAGGCCAAGCGCCACGGGCCAGACCCGTCGGCCCACAAGGACATAGGCCAGCGCCGCCGGGATCACCGGCAGCCATGCGATGGCCGTGATGACCCAGATCGGGCTCATGCCGCCTGCGGGGCTCGCTTCACCAGACCGAGCTTCGCGCGCACCTCGGCCGGGCCGATGACCCGCGCGCCCATGGTCTCGATGATCGTCACGGCACGGTCGACAAGCTGGTCGTTGCGCGCCAGCACGCCCTTGCCTAGCCAGAGATTGTCTTCCAGCCCCACCCGCACATTGCCCCCAGCCAGCACGGCGGCGGCCACATAAGCCATCTGATTGCGCCCCAGCGAGAAGGCGCTGAAGGTCCAGTCGGGCGGCACGTTGTTCACCATCGCCATGAAGGTGTTGAGATCGTCCGGCGCGCCCCAAGGCACGCCCATGCACAGCTGCACCAGCGCGGGCCCCTTCAGCACGCCATCGGCCACCAGCTGCTTGGCATACCACAGATGCCCGGTGTCGAAGGCCTCGATCTCGGGCATGACACCCAGATCGGTCATCATGCCGCCCATCGCGGTCAGCATGCCGGGCGTGTTCGTCATGACATAATCGGCTTCCGCGAAGTTCATCGTCCCGCAGTCAAGCGTGCAGATCTCGGGCAGGCATTCGGCCACATGGGCGACGCGCTCGGTCGCGCCCGCCATGTCGGTGCCGTTCGACAAGGGCAGCGGGCTTTCCGTCGATCCGAAGATCATGTCGCCGCCCATTCCGGCGGTCAGGTTCAACACCACGTCGGTGTCGCTGTCGCGGATGCGGTCGGTCACTTCGCGGTAATAGTCGAGCCTGCGCGAGGGCCGGCCCGTCTCGGGGTCGCGCACATGGCAATGCACGACCGCCGCCCCGGCCTTGGCCGCCGCGATGGCGCTGTCGGCGATCTCCTTGGCGCTGCGCGGCACATGCGGGCTGCGATCCTGCGTGCCGCCCGATCCGGTCACGGCACAGGTGATGAAGACCTCGCGGTTCATGGTCAGCGGCATTGGCGTTCTCCTGTCTGCTGGCGGGCAGAATGGCGCGGCTTGCGCGCCGATTGTTTGCCCGATACGAACAGATCTTGATGTTTTCCGCAGAAACCGTCCTTGGCCCCGCCGCAGGCCCGCTCGATGTCGCGATCCTGGTCTTCGACCGGGCCAATATCCTGTCGCTCGCCGCCGCCGTCGATCCCTTGCGCGCGGCGAACCGGCAGGCGGGGCGCGATCTCTACCGCTGGCGCTTCGTGACGCCCACGGGCGCGCCGGTGCGGCTGACCGCAGGCCTCGACCTGCCCGGCGCATCGCTGGCCACGCTCGACGGCGTGCCCTTCCTGATCGTCGTCGCGGGCTTCGACCTCGAACGTCAGGCCACCGCCAGTATCCGTGCGGGCCTGCGCCGGATCGCCGCCACCGGCACCACCGTTGCGGGCATCGTCGGGGGCCCCTGGTTCCTGGCCGAGGCAGG
>CAZNMV010000210.1:0-6137 GCA_964573835.1 uncultured Aestuariivita sp.
GGCCCGCCATCGTGGTGATCGTGGTCAGAAGGACGGGGCGGATGCGCGCCTCGGCCGTCCGCGTGATCGCCTCGATCCGGGGCATGTAGCGGGCGTATTCCTGATAGGTGTCGATCAGGACGATGTTGTTGTTCACCACGATCCCGGCCAGCGCCACGATCCCCGTTCCCGTCATGATGATCGAGAAGGGCTGACCCATCACCATCATCCCGATGAGCACCCCCGTGGTGGACAGGATCACCGCCAGAAGGACCAGCACCGCATTGTAGAAGCTGTTGAACTGCGCGAGCAGGATGATGAACATCAGCCCGAGCGCGCCCGCGAAGGCCTGCATGAGGAAGGCGCCAGATTCCTCCTGTTCCTCCTGGTCACCCGTCCATTCCCATGTGATCGCGGCGGGCAGGGGGTCGGTCGCGAGCCATTCGGTCAGCACGGCGATGCGTTCGTTGGGGTTCACCGGCACGGCGCGCAGGCTGCCCGCCTCGACCGCTGCGGCAAGATCGGCGCTGCCGACCCCGTCCTCGAACAGGCTCACCCGGTAGGCGGTGTCGCTGCCCGGCAGGCGGATGAGGCCTGTCTCACCGGCCCCGGCCGCATCCACGCCCCGCGCGATGGCCAGAGGCCGTTCTTCCGCGCCCTGACCGGTGACCAGCCTGAAGAGGCCCGCCGCCACGTCGGCCTTCACGTCGTAATAGCGCTGCTGGTTGACGCGGTTGATCTCGGCCAGCTTCGCCACGGGTTCGCGGGTGATGAAATTCGACAGCGGCACCAGCCCGTCGCGGGTGCGCACCTTGAGCGTGTCGAGCGTGGACAGCACGCGGTCTTCCTCGGGCAGGCGGACGCGGATCTCGATTTCCTCGTCGCTGGTGTCCACGCGCATCTTGTCGAGAAGAATGCCGCGGGTGACCAGCTGCACCATCGCGCCCACGGTGGCCACGTCGGCGCCGTAGCGGCCCGCCTGTTCCACATCGACGTTGATCTGCCAGTCGATGCCCGGCAAGGGCAGCGTGTCCTCGACCAGAATCAGCCCCGGCGTCGCATCGAAGACGGCGCGCGCGGCGCCGGCGGCGGCGCGCAGGTCGTCCCAGCTGTCTCCCTTCAGGCGCAGATGCACGGGCTTGCCCTGTCCCGGCCCCTGTTCCAGCGCCAGCACCTCGGCCTCGAAGCCCGGGAGTTTCGCCAGCTCTTCCCCGAGTTCCGCGATCACCCGGTCGCCGTCAAAGGCATAGGCGACCACCTCGCGTTCGAGCAGGCCGAAGAACCATGTCTCGGTCTGGGTGGGTCGGTTTTCCCAGGGGATGATCTCGAACTGGACCTGACCGATCGTGTCCTTGGGCTGCGTCGTGCCGGGGCCCGCGGTGTCCAGCCCGCCTTCGCCCGCGAAGGCGAAGACGTTGATGACTGCCGGGTGGGCCATCACGATCGTTTCGGCCTGACGCACCATGGCGTCGGCTTCGGTGAGCGAGATATTGCCGCGCGCGCGGACATAGACGGTGGCCTGTTCCGGTTCGCTTTCCACGAAGAATTCGACGCCGCGGTTGTTCTGGCCGTAAAGCGCGAAAATGGTGACGACCCCGAAGGCCACGGCGGCCAGCGTCACGACCGGCATGACCGGGTTGCCCGCGATGGCATGGATGACCCAGCCGAAGGGCGTGCGGCGGTATCCGGCGCGGATGCGCCGGGCCGGGCGTTCGATGCGCGCGGCATCGAGCGTGATCGACGCAGCGAAGGCGCCCGCGATGAAGACCGCCGCGCCGAAGAGTTCCGCCGCCAGCAGCGGCACGCCTTCGGGCAGCAGGTAGGCCGGGTTCAGCACCTGCATCGCGCCCAGGAAGATGGTGTAGAGCGCCAGCGGCACCAGCGCCGCACGCAGCCACCACGGCGTGATGGCGCGCAAGCCGTCGGCGGCGCGGCCGAATGTCCGGCTCATCCGGCCTGACACGCCGCCCATGACCGGCAGATAGATCAGCGCCACCACCAGCGACGCCGAGAGCACGAAGATCAGCGTCACCGGCAGCATGCCCATGAATTCGCCCGGCACGCCCGGCCAGAACAGCATCGGCAGGAAGGCGCAGAGCGTGGTCGCGGTTGACGACACCACGGGCCAGAACATGCGCTGCGCGGCCTCGACATAGGCATGCATCGGGCCCGAGCCTTCCTTGATGCGCTTGTCGGCATATTCCACCACGACGATCGCGCCGTCGACCAGCATGCCGACGGCGAGGATCAGACCGAACATCACGATGTTCGAGATGGTGACCCCCATCACCGCGAGGAAGGCAAAGCACAGAAGGAACGATGTGGGGATCGCGAAGCCCACCAGAAGCGCCGCCCGGCTGCCGAGCGAGGCGAGCACCACGATCATCACAAGCGCGACGGCGGTCAGAACCGATCCTTCGAGCTGGCTCACCATGGAACCCACGATGCGGCTCTGGTCATTCGAGGTGCCGACCAGGACAGCGGCCTGAAGTTCGGCGGGCCATTCCGTCTGCGCGGCCGCAACCGTTTCGCGCACGAGTGCTGCGGTGTCGATCAGGTTGAAGCCCTTGCGCTTGACCACCTGCAGCGCGAAGGTCGGTTCCCCGTTGAAACGGGCAGTGCCCTTGCGGTCCTCGAAGGTGAAGCGGATATCGGCCAGATCGCCCAGTGTGACGACGCGGTCGCCGTTGGTTTTGACCGGCAGGGAATACACATCGCGCGGTTCGTCGAACGAAGACGGGATCTTCACGGCGAAAGCGCCGCCGGGGGTTTCCACCTCGCCCGCGGCGACCAGCAGGTTGTTGTTCTGCACCACGTTGATGAGTTCGGTCGCGGTGACGTTGTAGGATTCGAGCCTGAGCGGATCGATGATGACCTCGAGCATCTCGTCGCGGTTGCCGGCGATGCCCGCTTCCAGGACGGCATCGAGACTTTCGAGATCGTCCTGCAGGTCCTTGGCGATGCGCGCCATGGTGCGTTCGGGCACCGCGCCGGTGAGGTTGACGATGATGATCGGGAATTCGGAGAAGTTGATCTCGGAGATCGAATATTGTTCGGCCCCGTCGGGGAAATCGGCCTGTGCGGCGTTCATCGCGTCGCGCACATCGGCCATGATCGCGGTCTTGTCCCAGCCGAATTCGAATTCCAGCACCACGCCCGCATAGCCTTCGGCGGCGGTCGAGGTCATCTTCTCCAGCCCGTCGAGATCGGCCAGTTCCGTCTCCATCGGCTTGACCAGCAGGCTTTCGCTGTCTTCGGCAGAAATGCCCGGGAACTGGACCGACACGAAGAGCGCCGGGATCTCGATATCGGGCTCGCCTTCTTTGGGCAGGCTCACATAGGCATAGCCGCCCACGACCAGCGACAGCGCGATGAAGGCAAGGATCATGCGGGCCCGGTCGGCCGCCCACTGGACGACGCCGGTCACTGCCCGGCCTCGCGGTAGGTGACGGCGACGCGCACGCCTTCGGTCACGAAGTCCTGGCCCATGACGATCACGTCGGCCTCTTGCGGCAGGCCGCCCAGCCAGACGCCGTCGACCGTGTCGCGCAGGATGGTGACGGGGACGAAACCGACAAGCCCGTCGGCGTTCACCACGCGCACGCCCAGCCGTCCCAGATTGTCGAGTGTCAGCGCCGAGGCAGGCAGAAGATGCGCGATGCGCCCTTCCGCGCCGATGAGGATCTCGGCGGTCTGGCCGTCGCGGATGGAGTGGTCGGGATTGGCCACCTCGATCTCGGTGCGGAAGGTGCGGGTTGTCTCGTCTGCCGACCGCGACAGGAAGGTCACACGGCCCTGTACCTGCCGCCCCGAGATGAGTTGCGCGCCCGCCAGCGCGCCGACCCCGATGCGGTCGACATCGGTTTCGGGCACGAAACCCACCACCTTGATCGGGTCGAGCCGCATCACCGTGGCGCAGAGGCTGCCCTGCTGCATGTAGCTGCCAAGCTCGGCGGTGTCGCTTTCCAGGACCCCTGCGAAAGGGGCGGCGATGGTCAGACGGTCGATCTCGGTCTGGGCGGCGGCGACGGCGGCTTCGGCCGCCTGAATGCCCGACCGGGCCGAGGCGATGCCGCGCCGCGCCGATTCGAGGCCCGAGCGCGCGGCCTGCACGCCCGCCTCTGCCGACCGCACCCCGGCCAGGGTCGTCGCCACGCGGGTCGAGGATGCGAATCCACCCTCGCTCAGCTGGCGGGCGGCGTTGTCGTTGATCTCGGCCTCGTCGAGGCGCGCCTCTGCCTCGATCACGCGGGCCTCGGCCTCGGCCTTCGCGGCTTCGGCGGCGGGCAGGCTTGCCTGTGCCTCGGCCAGCCGGGCCTGCGCCTCGGCCAGCCCGGCCTGCCGGGTGCCGGGATCGAGACGGCAGAGCACCTCGCCCGTCTCGACAAAGCGTCCCTTGGGCAGGGGCTCCGACACCACGACGGCTGCGGTTTCCGACCGCACGTCGACCTCGGCGTCGGCTTCGGTCTCGCCGCGCAGAATCACTGCCGTGTCGATTTCGCGGGCGCGCGATTTCTGTACCACGACGCCCACCGCATCGGCGGGCGTGTCCAGCACGGCCTGCGGCGCGGCCGTCTGCGGCGCGGTCTCGCCCGCGTCGTCACCGCGTGCGAAGGCGACCAGCGCGTCGCGCTCGAACACGAGGAAATACAAAAAGCCAACCACCAGAACTGCGGTGATCATCGGGACGATACGCATACAAGGCCTTCCCTGCTTCGGTCTGATCCGCGGCGCGGACGGCGCGGGGCTCGGCTTCACCTGTCCGGGGATATAGATCCGCGGACTGAACCGACCAGTTCAGAATTAGGCCTTTGCATCGCCGACTTCAAGACACCCTGCACCGGGAACGGCAGCAAGGCTTGGCTTGCCCCGCGCCGCGCGGTAAGGAAGGCGGCAAACGCAGTCCGCCCGCCGCGGGGCAGCCGGAAAGGTCAGGCATGAGCAACAGCGACAGCTTCATCGACGAGGTGACCGAAGAGGTCCGCCGCGACCGGCTTTTCGCGCTGCTGCGCCGCTATGGCTGGATCGCGGTGGTGGTGATCCTGGGCATCGTCGGCGGTACCGCCTGGCGCGAATGGTCCAACGCTCAGGCCGAAGCGCAGGCCCAGGCCGCGGGCGACGCGCTTGTCGCGGCGATGGAGCGTGCTGACGCCTCCGCCCGCATGGATGCGCTGCGCGTAATCGACCCGGCCTCTCCGGGCGCGGGCGCGGTGCGCGATTTCCTGCTGGCGGCGGAACTGGCGGCCGATGACCGCGCGGGCGAGGCAGCCGCGCTTCTCGACGCGATCGCGGTCACCCCTGATCTGCCCGAAATCTACCGCCAGATCGCCGCCTTCAAGGCGCTGACCCTGACCGCGCCCGACCGCGACCCCGCCGATCTGCGCACCGCGTTCGAGGCGCTGGCCGAACCTGGCCTGCCGCTGCGCCTTCTCGCGCAGGAACAGCTTGCGCTGCTCGACATCCGTGCGGGCGACGCCGAGGCGGCCATCACGCGCCTTCAGGCGATCCTGATCGACGCCGAAGTGACCTCGGACTTGCAACAACGCGCGGGGCAGGCGATTGTTGCGCTGGGCGGCACGCCAGAAGCCGCGGCCGGGTCCGACGGATGACGCAGGCACCCGCAACGGCACAGCGAATGAGGGACAGGCCCGGGCAGATGCGCGCAGTGACCTATGACAGACCGACCGCCCGTCTCTGGGCAGCAGCCGCACTCGTTTTGGCGCTGGGCGCCTGTTCCGAAGACGAGGTGATCCTGCCCGGTGAGCGCGAGGATATCCGCCCCGCCGCTTTCGTAACGCCCGAACAGGGCGAACCCGAAGGCAGCCGCGCGATCCGATTGCCCGCGCCGACCGCCAATGCCGAATGGCCGCAGGCCTTCGGCACGCCGTCGGTACGCGTGGCACATCCGGCGCTGCGCGCCGATCCGCAACTGGCCTTCAGCGTCAACATCGGCGCGGGCGACAGCCGCAAGCAGCGCATCACCGCGGATCCGGTGGTGGGGGGCGGGCGCATCTTCACGCTCGACGCCGCAGCCCAGGTGACCGCCGTGTCGCTCGAGGGCACGGTTCTCTGGTCGCAGGACGTGCGCCCGGCGCGCGACGGTGCCGGCGACGGCACCGGTGGCGGCATGGCCTATGACAGCGGCGCGCTCTATGTCT
>CAZNMV010000211.1:0-3350 GCA_964573835.1 uncultured Aestuariivita sp.
GCTCCAGCCTGCTGCGTCACGGATCGCATTCAGCGCCTCGTGAATGCCCTGCATCGGCGCAATGCCCTGCTCGATCAACATCCGGCGGGTCCCTGAATCCATGTTCTCTGGTATGGTGGCTAGGATCGCGGCGGGCACATGTTGTTCGGTGGCGGCGCGGGCAAACGCTCCGGCATCGCTCAGATAGAACACCTTGGAATCGTCCAGTCCGGCGACGGGATAATCCTGTACCAGAACCGTGAAATCGGGTGCCACCGCCTCAAGCGTTCGAGAAAACACCGGATAGGTATATTCGGCCTGTCCCCAGATCGGCGTCGTATAGTCCAGCGGATTGGAAACGGTGGCGATCTGAGGCAGCAGGGTCTTCAATTCGGCGCGATCCGCGCCCTCGATGGCCGGAAAACTCAAACCGATCTTCTCGGCGTGATCGGCCAGCATTGTGGCCCCACCGCCCGAACAGGTGAACCCTGCCACCCTCAGACCGCGCGGTGCGCCGGTCACACACAAGAGCTTGAGTGTTTCCAGAAACTGCGACGGGTTGCTTACCGAGATCACGCCGCAGCGGGCAAACAGCGCCTCGTAAAGCTCATTCGACCCGGATAGAGATCCGGTATGGCTGATCGTCAGCGTGGCGCCAATCAGGGAACTGCCGGATTTCAGCGCCACCACCGGCACCCCGTTTTCCAGCGCCCGCAGCGCAGCACGTTCGAATCTGGCGATATCCTGCAAGCCCTCGATATGCAGGCCAATGGCACGCACCGCCGGGTCACTCGCGAAAGCGTCGAGAAAATCTTCGAGCCCCAGAACCGCCTGATTGCCTGCCGACACCATGTATGCCATCGGCAGCGAGCGTTGGCTCATGGTGATATCGGACGAGAACATACCCGATTGGGTGATGATCGCGGCGCCGTATCCCGGCGACCAGCCGCCATGTTCAAACGACCACAGCGCCGAATTGCCCACATAGTTGATCAGCCCGTAACAATTGGGCCCGATCAGCGCCATGTCCCCCGCCGCCGCGATCAGCGCCCGCTCGGCGGCCGCATCGCCGGTTTCCTTGAACCCAGCGGAGAAGCAGACAACACCGCCCGCGCCCATCGCCGCCAATTGCCCCAGCGCGCCCGTAACCGCGGCGGCAGGGATGGCCAGATAGACCGCATCGGGAGGTTCGGGCAGATCGGCGATGGTGGGAACGCAAGCCACCCCTTCCAGCGTGTCGCGCTTGGGGTTCACCGCCCACATCAAGCCGGTAAAGCCGCGCCTGCGCGCCTCGCGAATGGCAATCGCTGCATCGCGCCCGCCGACAAAGGCGATATGGCGCGGGGTCAGCAGGCGCCGGAAGTTCTCACGCTGCAACGGTCTCATGCACCAAGCGGCCTCAGCATCGAACGGGTGATGATATGGCGCTGGATCTCGCTGGTGCCGTCCCAGATCCGTTCCAACCGGCTGTCGCGCCACAGCCGCTGAACCGGCAATTCCTCCATCAGCCCCATACCACCAAAGATCTGCACCGCGTCATCGGCGATCCGGCCCAGCATTTCCGAGCAGAAGACCTTGACCATGGCAGCATCCTGATCGGCCATTTGGCCGGATTGGTGGCGGGAAACCGCATCCGTCACCATCAGATTGGCGGCACGCAGGTTCATCGCCCCGTTCGCCAGCCGGAACCCGGTGGCCTGAAAGGAGCCGATCGGTTGCCCGAACTGGCGGCGATTGGCGGCCCATTCGGTCGCCATGTCCAAAATGCGCTCGGCCTTTCCGCAGCAGGAGGCGCCGACCCAGATGCGCCCCATTCCCAGCCATTGACCGGCGATGTCGAACCCCCGGCCCTCTTCACCCAGGATCTGGCCCGGGCCAAGGCGGACATTGTCGAAGTGCAGCTCGAAGGTCTTATAGCCGCGATAGCTGACCGATTTGGTTCCCTCGCGGCAGACGAAACCGGGCGTGCCTACATCCACCAAAAAAGCAGTGACGCGCTTGCGTGGCCCGCGCGGGGTGTCATCGGCACCGGTGGCGGCGAAGACAATGGCGAAATCGGGCATGCAGGGGCCCGAGATGAAATGCTTGGAGCCGTTCAGGATCCAGTCGCCGCCATCTCGGCGGGCGTTCGATTTCATGCCCATCGCATCCGACCCTGCGTCGGGCTCGGTCAGGGCGAACAATTCGCGTTTCTCGCCGCGCACGCAGGGCAGCAGGTATTTCTCGCGCTGGTCGCCATCGCAGGCCAACAGGATCTCGGTCGGGCGGGCGGCCCAGCTGTGCAGGGCATGGGAGGTCCGGCCGTATTCTTGCTCGATGATGCGCTGTGTCGACAGTTCAAGACCGCCGCCGCCAACCTCTTCAGGCAGGTTGCAGGCAAAAAGGCCAAGTTCTTGCGAACGCGCCTCGATCCGCCGGCCGATCTCTTCGGGCACATAGCCCAGGCGGTCGACCTCGTCCTCGTGCGGCATCATCTCGGTTTCCACGAACTTGCGGACCGTGGCGGTCAGCAATTCGTGTTCGTGGCTGGTTTGCATGTTCATTTCGGAACCTTTCTCAGCTTCTGCTTCCGCCGGCATTGCGCCGCGACAATATGGCCGAAACGACAAAGGCGAAGGCCGTGATCGCGATCAGGACCACGGCCGCGGCGGCCACGGTCGGGTCGGTATTTTCACGGATGCCGTTCCACATGCGGCGCGGCAGCGTGTAGACGCTGAACTTGGAGATGAAGAGCGTAACGACAATCTCGTCCCAGCTCAGGATGAAGGCAAAAAGCGCGCCGGCAAAAACCCCGGGCCGGACCGAGGGCAGGATGACCCGCCGCATCGTTGTCCAGTTCGACGCGCCGAGGTTCTTGGACGCCTGTTCCAGCCTGGGATCGAAAGTGGCCAGCGAAGCGCTGACCGTGATCAGGACCATGGGTGCGGCCAGGATCGTATGGGCCAGGATCAGGCCGGGATAGCTGTCCAAGAGGCCGAGTGGGATCCAGAGCCGGTAGAAGGCCATGGCCGAGATGATCTGGGGAATGATCAGCGGTAGCAAGAGGAAGGCGCGCACAAGTTCGCTGTATTTCGACGAAACCCGCCACAGGCCAATGGCGCAGAGCGTGCCCAGAAAGGTGGCCAGCACCGAGGTCGACAGCGCGATGACCCCGCTCTGGAAGAAGCTCGTGAGCCATTCCTCGCTGGTGAACAGGTTCTGGAAATGCCGAAGCGACAGTTCGTCCTTGGGCATCGACAGAAACCGCTTGGGCGTCAGCGAGACCGGGATGGCGATCAGGGCCGGGGTTACCAGAAACAGCAGCAGGACCCAGGCACCGGCACGGTTGAACTGGGAAAAAAGACCCGGTCTCATCGTGTGCTGCCTCCGAA
>CAZNMV010000211.1:3450-6118 GCA_964573835.1 uncultured Aestuariivita sp.
CCGGCACGGTTGAACTGGGAAAAAAGACCCGGTCTCATCGTGTGCTGCCTCCGAAGACCGTGCTAAGCTTCATGAAACGCGACATGATCCAAAGCAGGGCGAGAACTCCGGTCAGCATCAGCGCCGCCAGCATCGCAGCCGTGCCCCATTTCAGGGTGACGAGCAGCTGGACCGAGATGTACTCGGCCACCATCAAGACCTTGCCCCCGCCCAGCACTGCCGGAGTGACATAGAACCCGAGGCTGAGGATGAAGACCAGCAGGGTCGAGGCAACAATTCCGGGCAGGGTCAGCGGCAGGTAGATGCGCCGAAAGGTCTGGCTGCCGCTGGCACCGAGATTGCGCGAGGCATCCATGACCCGGCTGTCCAGAGATTGCATACTCACAAGCAGCGGCAGCACAGCATAGGGGATCATGTAGTGCACCATGCCGATCAGCACCCCCAACTCGTTGCGCATGAAGGCGATCGGGGCTGAGATCAGGCCAAGTGACTCCAATGTGCTGTTGACCAGCCCCCGGTTGCCCAGCAGCATCAGCCAGGAAAAGGTCCGCACCAGGATCGAAATCCAGAACGAGACCAACAAGAGTGTCAGCATGTAGTTCTTCTGCCGCTGGTGGCAGTGCACCATCGCATAGGCGATGGAATAGCCCAATGTCACGCTGAAGACAGTCGTGATCACGCAGATACGCAGGGTGGTCCAGACGATCCGCAGCAGCGAGTCGCTTTCATAAAGTTTGCGATAGTTGCCAAGTCCCGGTTCGGGATCGGTCACACTCAGCCACATGATGTTCAGGATCGGGCCGAGATATAGCGCAATCACAAGCACCAGAAGCGGTGCTATGATGAACCAGCCGGGATGGATTTGTCTTGCCACTGCGTTCATGTCCGTGTTCCGAGCGGCCACGCCCGCCAATTGGCGGCGGGCGTGGCCCAAGGGTTCTAGCTGATCGCGTCGAGGAAGGCGTTCACGGCATCGCCGCCGTTTTCGCCCCACCAGGTCGGATCGTTGTAGACGATGTTGGCGATGTTCATTGCCGAGGTGATCGCATAGGGTTGCTGGTCCTCAGGGATCTGGGCAAAGGCCTCAGGGTTGGAGGGGGTCATGCCAAGGCAGTCCAGGATCGTGAGCTGCGCCGGAACGCTTTGTGCCGTGGCGATGAACTTCATCACCGCCTCGCGGCCCGCCGGATTGCCCTTCGGCACGATATAGGCGCCGGGCATGGCGAGGGCCTCGTTCATCACCAGCTTGAAGCGGCCATCGGTGTCGTTCTCGATGTTGCGGCCACGGTTCTGCCAGACCATACCCATCGAGACCTCGCCGTTGACGACCATCGAATGCGCCTCGGAGCCCGATCCCCAATAAAGGCTGTCATCCTTGATCGATTTGATCTTGGCCAGCGCCCGGTCCATGTCGAGCGGATAGAGCGCGTCCTTGGAAACCCCGTCGGCCAAAAGCGCGCCTTCCAGCGCCCCGTTCGCCCATTTGTAAAGCGAGCGTTTGCCGGGGAACTTTGCCGTGTCGAAGAAATCCGCCCAGCTGTTCGGCGGGTTGTCGCCGTAAGCCTCGGTGTCATAGACGAAGGCATAGCCGTAAAGGATGATCGAAACACCGTGTTCCAGGGCATACTGCGGCAGCGTCCGGTCCTTCGAGACGATGTCGTAGTCAATGGCTTCCAGATGGCCCGACGGCCCAAGCGCCACGGCGTCGAACAGGTCGGCGTCGCAGACATCGGCGGTGACGTTGCCGCTGTCGACCATCTCCTTGATCTTGCCCTGCAGGGGGCCCGACGTGTCGAACTTCAGCGGCATGCCGGTTTCAGCCGTGAAGGGTTCGCCAATGGCCTTGCCATGGCATTCCTCGGACTGGCCGCCCCAGTTCCACATGACGATCTCATTCGCTGCCGCTTGCGCGTCGCCCGCCATCACGGCGTTCATGGCGACACCCGAGGCACCGCAAAGCGCCAGAAAGGTGCGCCGGTCCATGCGTCCCGCCTTATAGGCATGGGCGCTTTCGGTAAGCATTTCCTTCATGAATTGCTTGTCTTGCATTTCGTACTCCTTGTCAGATGCCCAAGGCCATGCCGGGCGATTGTTGCGACGCCTTGAACGGCGCTCTTGGGGTGCTCATTTAGCTTTCGTTCAGTTCCACGGCCGCCTCGTCCTGCCAGCTCAACTCTACGGCTTCGCCCTCGTGCAGCTGTTGGCGGTTGCGCCAGACATCGATGTCGACCTCGATCTGTTCCGCTTCGTCAGTCTCGACGATGATCCGCTGCATCGACCCGAAATAGGTGACGCTGGTGATGGTTCCCTGACGCCGGGCCTGCGGATGACCGGTGCCGAGGTGAATGTCGATCTTCTCCGGGCGCAACGCATGGGTCCGGCCGTTCTGTTGAACAAAGTTCGACTTGCCCAGGAAACTGGCGGCAAAGCGGGTTGCGGGCCGCTCGTAAAGCTCGTGCGGAGAGCCCACCTGTTCGATGGCGCCGTCACGCATGATGACGATGCGGTCAGACATCGACAGCGCCTCTTCCTGGTCATGGGTGACATAGATAAAGGTCGTGCCGATCCGGCGGTGAATGTCCTTGAGCTGTTCCTGCACCTCGACCCGCAATTTCTTGTCGAGCGCGCCCAACGGCTCGTCCAGCAGCAGGACCGGCGGCGCGAAACA
>CAZNMV010000212.1:0-6107 GCA_964573835.1 uncultured Aestuariivita sp.
GCCCCCGCGTCTTTGGGCCGCGCAATACCGGCCCGCGCCTGCCTATGACTGCCTGATCGGAGAGAAACTGTGGGAGCGCAACCGCGGTTTCTTCTACACGCCCTGAGGGCCTGCCCTTTCCCTTGACCCCGGCGGTGTTCCTGTCATTTAGAGCGCCATGGGGACCGCGACGCTGAGCATCGATCATTCGGCCATCGCCGCCAACTGGCGCGCGCTGGCCAGCTTGTGCCGGGGCGAAACCGGCGCGGTGGTCAAGGCGAATGCCTATGGTCTGGGTGCGGGCGAGGTGGCGCGCACGCTGGCGGGCGTGGGCGCGCGGTGGTTCTTCGTCGCCGTGGCCGAAGAGGGGGCGGCGGTGCGCGCGGCCCTTGGACCCGGCCCGCGCATCTGCGTCTTTTCGGGCCATATGGCGGGCGATGCCGATGCCCTGCGCGCCCATGACCTGACGCCCATGCTGAATTCCGTCGACCAGATGCTGCGCCATGTCGAGGCGCTTCCCGGTCATGCCTTCGGCATCCAGCTTGACACCGGCATGAACCGTCTGGGGATGGAGCCGGCCGAATGGGCGGCGCTGCGCGACATCGCGCTTGCTCAGAACCCGGTTCTGGTGATGTCGCATCTGGCCTGCGCCGACGATCCCCATGATCCGATGAACGCGCACCAGCTGCAGGTCTTCCGCGAAATGACCGACGGCATCGGTTTGAAGCGGTCGCTGGCGGCCACGGGGGGCATGCTTCTGGGCGAGGCCTATCACTTCGATCTCTGCCGCCCCGGCATCGGGCTTTACGGCGGCGCGCCCTATACCGAGGCGCGGCCGGTCGTTCGGCTTGACCTGCCGGTGATCCAGCTGCGCGAGGTCGATGCGGGCGAGACGGTCGGTTACTCCAATGGCTGGACAGCACAGGGCCCGTCCTGCATCGCCACCGTGTCGGCGGGCTATGCCGATGGCCTGATCCGCGCCATGGGGCCGCGCGCGCGCGTCTTTGCCGGGGCCACGGCCTGCCCGGTGGTGGGGCGGGTGTCGATGGATCTCATCACCGTCGACGTGACCCATCTGGCCGATGTGCCCGAGACGCTCACCATCCTGGGCCGCGATCAGGGGGTCGATGATCTGGCCGAGGCGGCAGGCACCATCGGGTATGAGATCCTGACCTCGCTCGGCGCACGCTATGCACGGGTGCACCGGGGATGAGCGCGCTGCTGTCACCCTTGGGCGCGCTGGGCCGGCTGACGCTCGACATTCTGGGCGCGATGGGGCGGGTGGCGATCTTCGCGGCCCAGACGCTGACCCACATGCTGCGCCCGCCCTTCTATCCGCGCGAATTCCTCAATGCGCTGCTGCAGATCGGCTGGCTGTCGCTGCCCGTGGTGGGGCTGACGGCGATCTTCACGGGCGGTGCGCTGGCGCTGCAGATCTATGCGGGGGGCGCGCGCTTCAACGCCGAAGCCGTGGTGCCGCAGATCGTGGCCATCGGCATGGTGCGGGAACTGGGCCCCGTTCTGGTGGGGCTGATGATCGCGGCGCGCGTTACATCGTCGATCGCGGCGGAACTGGCCACGATGAAGGTGACCGAACAGATCGACGCGCTGGTGACGCTGTCGACCCATCCGATGAAATACCTCGCCGTGCCGCGCGTGCTGGCGGCGCTGATCACCGTGCCGATCCTTGTGGGCGTGGGCGACATCATCGGCATTTTCGGCGGTTACGTGGTGGCGACGCAGAACCTTGGCTTCAACGCGGCCGCCTATCTGCAGAACACGGTCGATTTCCTCGAGATGCGCGATATCGTGTCGTCGCTGGCCAAGGGCTGCGTCTTCGGCGGCATCGCCGCCGTGATGGGCTGCTATTACGGGATGAATTCGGGGCGCGGCGCGCAAGGGGTCGGCCGCGCGACCAAGGGATCGGTCGAGGCGGCGGCGGTGCTGATCCTGGCCGCGAACTTCCTGCTCACGGGGGTGTTCTTTTCGGTATGATCCGCTTTGAGAACGTCCACAAATCCTTCGGACCCAAGCGCGTGCTGCGCGGCATGGACCTGCATGTGCCCAAGGGCACCTCGATGGTCATCATCGGGGGGTCGGGCACGGGCAAGTCGGTGGCGCTGAAATGCGTGCTGGGGCTGATCAAGCCCGACAGCGGGCGCATCTTGGTCGATGGGCAGGATGCCGAGACGGGGGACCGCGACGCCTTCCTGTCGCGCTTCGGGATGCTGTTTCAGGGCGGGGCACTCTTCGATTCGCTGCCTGTCTGGCAGAACGTCGCGTTCCGGCTCTTGCGGGGCGCGCTGAAGAAACCGCCCGCCGAGGCGCGCGCCATCGCCATCGACAAGCTGCGGCGCGTGGGCCTGACGGCGGATGTGGCCGATCTTTACCCCGCCGAGCTGTCCGGGGGCATGCAGAAGCGCGTGGGCCTTGCCCGCGCCATCGCGGCCGAACCCGAGATCATCTTCTTCGATGAGCCGACCACCGGGCTTGATCCGATCATGGCGGGCGTCATCAACGAGCTGATCCGCGAGATTGTGACCGAAATGGGCGCGACCGCCATGACCATCACCCACGACATGACAAGCGTGCGCGCCATCGCCGACAATGTCGCGATGCTGCATGACGGGGTGATCAAGTGGACCGGGCCCGTGGGCGAGATGGACGCCTCGGGCGATCCCTACCTCGACCAGTTCATCCATGGCCGCGCCACCGGCCCGATCGAGGCGGTGCGGTGATCCTGAAGGCCGCCACGCTGGCACTTCTGGTCCTCTACCCCGTCGCGTGGTTCGCGCCGCTCTTGCGGGCGGGGCTTTTGCCGCTGTTCGGGCTGTCGGAAATTTCGGTCATCACCGGGCTGCAGTCGCTGTGGGGGACGGATGTGTTCCTGGCGCTGGTCGTCACGGCCTTCGCGCTGTTCGTGCCCTATCTCAAGACACTGGGGCTGGTTATGATCCAGTGGGCTCTGGCGAGCAGGCGGCTTTTGCCCGCGCTTGATGTTCTGGGCAAGCTGGCGATGGCGGACATCTTCCTGATCGCGCTCTACATCACCGTGGCGAAGGGCATCGGCGTGGGCCGGATCGAAGTGGCCTGGGGGCTTTATCTGTTCACCTTCTGCGTTCTTGCGAATCTTGCCCTGTCCTGGGCAACGGCGCGGCAGCTGCCGGACTGATCGCGGACCAGAAACGATCCGACGCATGCGGGCGGATTGTTCACATGAACACCATGATCGCCGCGGTTTTTCCACATTCGCTTCCGGGGAGGGCAGGGTGCGCATTAACCTTTTGCGGTTAACTGTCCCATGTTGCGGGGTCTGCCATGAGAAATCCGGTCCGTTCGGCCGTGTCGGTCGCGCTTTACCTGTTCCAGCGCCTTTCGATCCTGGTGATCGCGCTTTTCGCCTGTGCTCTGGCCGCCTATTCCGTCGCCTGCGCCGCCGGTGTGGCGGTCTGGGTGCAGCTGCCGCTGTCTGTCGGTGGGCAGGTCTGGCCGCAGGCGGGCATGGCGGTGCAACTTGGACTGACGGCGGTGGCGCTCGCGCTCTTGGTCTATCTGCCCGCGCATGGGCGGATGATGGCGCTCGAAACCTCGCACCGGTCGTTTCATGTGGGCATGCGCGATGTCGCGCGGGCCTATGCCGCCGCCCATGCGGCCGACCGCGAGGGCGTCTTCGCCCTTCAATCGGAATTCGATTCGATCCGCGAACGCATCGCCTTCCTCCGCGCGCATCCCGATCTGGAGCGTCTGGAGCCGGGCGTGATCGAAATGGCCGCCCAGATGTCGCATGTAAGCCGCGAACTGGCGCAGATCTATTCCGACAGCAATGTCGAGCGGGCGCGCGATTTCCTGATCCAGCGGCAGGCGGACGTGGCGCGCTTCGAGGAGCGCATCGCGCAGGCCAAGACCGTCATGGGCGATCTGGGCGACTGGCGCAGCCGGGTGGAGGCGGGCGAGGCCGCGGCGCAGGCCGAGCTTGCGGCGCTGCGGGCAGAGCTGGACGCGATCCTGCCCGACCGGCCCGCGGCCCTGCCACCCGCATCCCCCGCGCCGGCCGAGGAGGACGAGTTGCATGGCGATGACGGTCACATCGTGGCGCTTCTGTCCCGCCGCGCCCTGCGCTGAGCGCGCAGATATTGCGCGCCTGCGGCGCATTCCTTTGCAAGAGGGTGCGAGGCTCTGCCTCGCGCTCCGGGATATTTGAAACCCGAAGAAGCAGGGGACTTGTTGCGCGGCCCCCGAGCGGGCATCAAGCGGCATGGCCAAGTCGAGCACATTCACCTGCACCGCCTGTGGCACCGGCTTTCCGAAATGGTCGGGCCGCTGCGAAGCCTGTGGCGCATGGAATTCCATCACCGAGGATGCGCCGCTGTCCTCGGGCCCGCCGTCGAAGTCGCTGGGCGCCAAGAGGGGGGCGGCGATCCAGCTGACCGATCTGGCGACGCACGAAGTGCCGCCGCCGCGCGCGTGTTCGGGGATGTCGGAGCTGGACCGCGTGCTGGGCGGCGGGCTGGTGGCGGGCTCGGCGACGCTGGTCGGCGGCGATCCGGGGATCGGGAAATCGACGCTGCTCCTGCAGGCGGCGGCGCGGTTCGCGCAAGGCGGGCTGTCGGTGCTCTATATCTCGGGCGAGGAGGCGGCGGCGCAGGTGCGGATGCGCGCCGACCGTCTGGGTCTTGCGCAGGCGCCGGTGCGGCTGGGTGCGGAGACGGGTTTGCGCGACATTCTCACCACGCTCGATGCCGAACGGCCCGATCTGGCCATCATCGATTCGATCCAGACCATGTGGGCCGACAATGTGGAAAGCGCGCCGGGATCGGTCGCGCAGGTACGCGCGGCGGCGCATGAGCTGACCGCGTTTGCCAAGCGGCGCGGCACTTCGGTGATCCTTGTGGGCCATGTGACCAAGGAGGGCCAGATCGCGGGGCCGCGCGTGGTCGAGCACATGGTGGACACGGTCCTTTATTTCGAGGGCGAGCGCGGCCATCAGTTCCGCATCCTGCGCAGCGTGAAGAACCGCTTCGGCCCGGCCGACGAGATCGGCGTCTTCGAGATGACGGGGCAGGGGCTGGCCGAGGTCACGAACCCCTCGGCGCTGTTTCTGTCGGAACGCGGCAAGCCCTCGCCCGGATCGGTCGTCTTTGCGGGGATCGAGGGCACGCGGCCCGTTCTGGTCGAATTGCAGGCGCTGGTCGCGCCCACGCCGCATTCGCAGCCGCGGCGCACGGTGGTGGGCTGGGATGGCGGGCGGCTGGCCATGATCCTTGCGGTGCTGGAAGCGCGCTGCGGCATCCCCTTTGCCGGGCTCGATGTCTATCTCAACGTGGCAGGCGGTCTGAAGATCGGCGAACCGGCGGCGGATCTTGCCGTCGCCGCCGCCCTTCTGTCGGCGCGCGAGGACGTGGCGCTGCCCGCCGACATGGTTGTTTTCGGCGAAATCAGCCTGTCGGGGGCGCTGCGGCCCGCCACGCAGACGGAAAACAGGTTGAAAGAGGCGCAAAAACTTGGTTTCACACAGGCCACGCTGCCCGCAGGCGGCAAGGCGGGGGCGGTGGACGGCCTGAGGCTGACACGCTACGGCGACCTTGTCGAATTTGTGGGTGCCGTCTTTGCGGCAGGTTAACCCGGGCTTAGGGGTACAAGACTGGACATGGAAGGCTTTACCATCATCGATGGCGTTGTCGCGGGCGTGATCGTCCTGTCGGCCCTGCTGGCCTATTCCCGCGGTCTTGTCCGCGAGACGATGGCGATTGCGGGCTGGGTTGCCGCGGCGATCCTTGCCTTTCTCTTCGCGGGCCAGGTCGAACCCCTGATCAAGGAAATCCCTGTGTTGGGGGAATTCATCGCCGACAGTTGCGAACTGGGCATGATCGCGGCCTTCGCGGCGGTCTTCGCCGTGGCGCTGATCGTGGTCAGCTTCTTCACGCCGATCTTTTCCGGGCTGGTGCAGCGGTCCGCCGTGGGCGGGCTGGATCAGGGGCTTGGCTTCCTGTTCGGGGTGGCGCGCGGCATCCTTCTCGTGGCCATCGCCTTTTTCGTCTATGACGCGGTGGTGACCGATCAGAGCTTCACCATGGTCGACGAAAGCCGTTCGGCCCTTGTCTTCGAACAATTCGCGGGCCGGTTCCAGG
>CAZNMV010000213.1:0-6058 GCA_964573835.1 uncultured Aestuariivita sp.
ATCTGACATGAACCTGACCCCCCGCGAAAAGGACAAGCTGCTTGTCGCCATGGCCGCCGAGGTCGCCCGCCGCCGCCTCGCGCGCGGCGTGAAGCTGAACCACCCCGAGGCGATCGCGCTCATCACCGATGCGGTGGTGGAAGGCGCGCGCGACGGGCGCAGCGTGGCCGAGATGATGGAGGCGGGCGCGCAGGTCATCACGCGCGCGCAGTGCATGCCGGGCGTGCCCGAGATGATCCACGAGGTGCAGGTGGAGGCCACGTTCCCCGACGGCACCAAGCTGGTGACCGTGCACAATCCGATCCGGTAGGAAACTTGCGTATTTGGAACCAGAAAGAAGCGGGAGACATGTCATGAAATACATCGCATCGGTTCTGGCCGTGCTGACGGCCGGCCCTGCGGCGGCGCATCTGGCCGACGTGCCGCATGTGCATCCGGGTGAAGTGGGCGCGCTTCTCGTGGGCGGGGCGCTGATCGTCGTCGCGGCCCTCTTGGCGGCGGTGCGCGCGCGGTCGGGGGGACGGCGCAAATGATCCCGGGCGAGGTCTTTCCCGCGCCGGGCGATCTGGTGCTGAACGCAGACCGCGAGGTCACGGTGCTGATGGTGGCCAATACCGGTGACCGGCCGGTGCAGGTGGGCAGCCATTACCATTTCGCGGAAGCCAATCCCGGCCTCGACTTCGACCGTGCGGCGGCCCGGGGCAAGCGGCTCGACATCGCCGCCGGCACCGCCGTGCGGTTCGAGCCGGGCCAGCGCCGCGAGGTGCGGCTGATCCCGGTCGCGGGGGCGCGGCGCATCTTCGGGTTCAACCAACAGGTGATGGGCGATCTCTAGGGCGGAGCCGGGGGGCGCTGCCCCCCGGACCCCCCGGGATATTTGAGACCCGAAGAAGACGGAATGAGGTCGAGATGGGAACGGTGACGCTTTTGTCCGACGAAGAGGCCGGCGCCGACGCGCGGGCCGTCTTCGACGACATCCGCGCGGTGCGCGGGACCGATTACGTCAACAACTTCTGGCGCGCGCTGGCCCATGACCCCGACCTGATGCGGGCGACATGGGACCGGCTGAAGGTCGTGATGGGGCCGGGGGAACTCGACCCGCTGGTCAAGGAGATGATCTATGTCGCCGTGTCGACTGCCAATGGCTGTTCCTATTGCGTGCATTCCCACACGGCGGCGGCGAAGGCCAAGGGGATGACGCCCGCGCAGCATGGAGAGCTTGTGTCGGTGATCGGCATGGCGATGCAGACCAACGGCATCGTGACCGCGCTGCAGGTGCCTGTGGACGAGGTCTTCGAGGCATGAGGCGCGCGGGCGGTTCAGCCCCGGGGCCGGTCTCAGCCCGCGTCGGGCAGGGGCGCCAGGCTGCGCAGGTAGAGGATGATGGCCGACAGGTCGTCATCGGTCATGCCCGCGAGGAAGGGATAGGGCATCGGCGGCAGCATGGGCGATCCGTCGGGGCGCAGGCCTTGCGTGATCATGCGGCGCAGATCGTCGTCGCTATAGCCCGCGAGCCCGTCTTCGTGGCTGGTGAGGTTCGACGCGATGCTGACACCCCAGGGGCCGTGAAACTCGAAGCCGCCACGGCCAAGATCGGTGGCAAGCAGCGGGCCCTGCGGCCCCATCGGCGTGTGGCATTCCATGCAATGGGCCACGGGCCCGGCAAGATAGGCGCCGTATTCCACAGTGACGCCCGGCGCGGGCGCACTGACCGAGGTGACAGGCGGGCCATAGGCGGGCGGCAGGGGGATGTTGTAGGTGGATTTCCCCGGGTCGTTGTCGACGGCGGGCAGGCTGCGCAGGAACATCACGATCGAGGCGAGATCGTCGTCGCCCAGCCCGCGATACATGGCATAGGGCATGGGCGGGCCGATCAGGCTGCCGTCGGGGCGCAGGCCTTCGCGGATAGCGCGGGCAAGGTCCGCATCGCTCCAGCCCGCCACCGCGCCGCCGGGGGTGATGTTGGGGGCGATGGCGGTGAAGGCATCGTTCTTGTCGACCAGCCGCCCGGCCAGTTCCTGGCCTGCGACGAAGCCCGACGCATCCATCGGCGTGTGGCAATTGCCGCAGCCTGCGGGGCCGCGCACCAGATATTCGCCGCGCTCGACACTGGGACCGGCACAGACCGTCGTGCCGGCAAGGCAGACCGCCATACTCAGGACAGCCCTCTTCATGGCGCCCTCTCCCTTTTTGATGTGCAACGGGCGCACCGCATGGCGCCCGAAATGGCCGCGCCCTGCTGGCTCGGTGCGACCAGCCTAGGAACGACCCGCGCGGCCTGTCAACGCCGCTCAACCTGAAGGACCGAAACATGCCCGCCACCATCTCGCGCCATGACTATGCCGCCATGTTCGGCCCCACCACGGGCGACCGGGTGCGGCTGGCCGATACCGACCTCATCATCGAGGTGGAGCGCGATCTGACCGCGCTCAACGTGGGCGCGGCAATGAGCGGTGGCACCGGCCCCAACGCCGCGATGTACGGAGAAGAGGTGAAGTTCGGCGGCGGCAAGGTCATCCGCGACGGGATGGGGCAATCCCAGGTCACCCGGGCGGCGGGGGCGGTGGACACGGTCATTACCAATGCGCTGATCGTGGATCATACCGGCATCTACAAGGCCGATGTCGGCCTGCGCGACGGGCGCATCCACAAGATCGGCAAGGCGGGCAACCCCGACACGCAACCCGGCGTCGACATCATCGTGGGCCCCGGAACCGAGGCCATCGCGGGCGAGGGGCGCATCCTGACCGCCGGCGGCTTCGACAGCCATATCCATTACATCTGCCCCCAGCAGATCGAGGATGCGCTGCATTCCGGCCTCACCACCATGCTGGGCGGCGGTACCGGCCCTGCCCATGGCACGCTGGCCACCACCTGCACGCCCGGCCCCTGGCATATCGGGCGGATGCTGCAGGCGGCCGACGCCTTCCCGATGAACCTGGCCTTCGCGGGCAAGGGCAACGCGTCCCTGCCCGCAGCGCTGGAGGAGCAGATCCTGGCCGGGGCCTGCGCGCTGAAGCTGCACGAGGATTGGGGCACGACGCCCGGGGCCATCGATTGCTGCCTGTCGGTGGCGGATGCCTGGGACATCCAGGTGATGATCCATACCGATACGCTGAACGAGAGCGGCTTTGTCGAGAACACGGTCGCCGCCATGAAGGGCCGCACGATCCACGCCTTCCACACCGAAGGCGCGGGCGGCGGCCACGCGCCCGACATCATCAAGATCTGCGGGGAGGAGTTCGTCCTGCCGTCCTCCACCAACCCCACACGGCCCTTCACGGTGAACACGGTGGAAGAACATCTCGACATGCTGATGGTCTGCCATCACCTGTCGAAGTCGATCCCCGAAGACGTGGCCTTCGCGGAAAGCCGCATCCGGCGCGAGACGATCGCGGCGGAAGACATCCTGCACGACATGGGGGCGTTCTCCATCATCGCGTCCGACAGCCAGGCCATGGGCCGGGTGGGCGAGGTGATCATCCGCACCTGGCAGACCGCCGACAAGATGAAGAAGCAGCGCGGGCAATTGCCGGAAGAAACCGGCGACAACGACAATTTCCGCGTCCGCCGCTATATCGCGAAATACACGATCAACCCGGCCATCGCGCATGGCATCAGCCACGAGATCGGCAGCATCGAGGAAGGCAAGCGCGCCGATCTCGTCCTGTGGAACCCGGCCTTCTTCGGGGTGAAGCCGGAAATGGTGCTGATCGGCGGCACCATCGTCTGCGCGCAGATGGGCGACCCCAATGCCTCGATCCCGACACCGCAGCCGGTCTACTCGCGGCCCATGTGGGGTGCCTATGGACGGTCGGTGGAACACAGCGCCGTGATCTTCGTCTCGGCCGCGGCACAGGACGCGGGCGTGCGCGACAGGCTGGGTCTGGCCAAGCAGACGCTCGCCGTGCGCAACACGCGGGCCATCGGCAAGAAGGACCTCAAACTCAACACCGCGACGCCGCATGTGGAGGTGCATCCCGAAACATACGAAGTGCGCGCGGATGGTGTCCTTCTGACCTGTGAGCCGGCCGAGGTGCTGCCGATGGCACAGCGCTATTTCCTGTTCTGACAAGGGGGAGAGGTCCGATGCGGGGACTTGCGGTTTTTCTGGCGCTGACGGCGGGGGCGGCGCAGGCGGCCTGCCCGGGGGCGGGCGATCTCGATACCGGGATCCGGATGGTGGGCAGCGACGGGTCAACGGACACCTATCTGCGCGAGCCCGGCGGCCTTGTGCGGGGCATCTATTCGGACGGCGGCAGCCGCGGGTCGAAATACCTGCTGATGCGGGGCATCTACATGGTCGAGATCTTCGACACCGAGAACGGATCGCCCGTGGCGGGATCACGCAGCACCTATGCCTATCCCGTCACGGCCGAGACCGCGCCCATGCCAACACCGGGCGGGCGCTGGGACACGCTGGTCACCATCCTCGACCGGGGCGAGTTGAAGTCACATACCGAAAGCTTCGTCTTCGGCGATGCGACGCGGGTGACGCTGGGGGCCTGCGGATACGACATGCTGCCCATCACCGCCATCTATCACAACGAGGACGGCTATCAGGAACGCCTGCACTATCTGCCCGAGCTTGGCTTTGCCTATCTCGCGGCGACACAGGAACGCGGGCAGGCCGCCGATCCGGTGGTCTATATCGCCATCGAAAGGGTTGCGCCGTGACGTGCTGCATTGCAGCATACGCAAGGCGGCTATGACGGAAAGCAAGCTACACATGACACACGCTTCACGCCACATGAGGAACCAAGGGAGGATCTTTGATCCCGTCAGTTCCGAGGCACATGATGACCGCATTCACCACCAACTCCGCTTCCCGGCTGTCGCTGGGTCGTATCGCCGCCGCCCCGTTTCAGGCGGTCTGGGATTTTCTTGTCTCCGTGGGCGAAACGAATGCCCGCGTTCACCGGATCGAGGCGCTGCAGCGTCTGAGCGATGCCGAGCTTGCCCGCCGGGGCATCCGGCGCGAAGACATCATCCGTCACGTCTTCGCCGACCGGCTGTTCTTCTGACCCGGGCGGGGGGCGCGGCATGACCGTGCCCCCGCTTGTCGCGCGCCGCTATCACGACCACGCCCACAAGGCGGCGTCGGACGCCGTGAGCCTTGACTACGAAGCCCGCTTCCTGCGGCGCAAGGTGCTCACCACCGCGTCAGGGACGGCGCTGCTGGTCGATCTGGCGCAGACCACCTCGCTGGATGACGGCGGGGTTCTCGTGCTTGAGGACGGGCGCGAGATCGCCGTGATCGCCGCGCCAGAGGCGCTGACCGAAGTCACCGGCCCCGATCTCGTCCGGCTGGCCTGGCATATCGGCAACCGCCACACGCCCGCCCAGATCGACGGCGACCGCCTTCTGATCAAACCCGATCACGTCATGGCCGATATGCTGACGCGCCTCGGCGCGCAGCTGCGCGACGTG
The DNA here is from genome assembly GCA_964573835.1 of uncultured Aestuariivita sp. Classification (GTDB taxonomy): domain Bacteria; phylum Pseudomonadota; class Alphaproteobacteria; order Rhodobacterales; family Rhodobacteraceae; genus JAGYKE01. The sequence goes on from CAZNMV010000213.1 coordinate 5,431, forward strand.
GTGCTGCCCTTCACGCCGGAAGGCGGCGCCTATGGCCATGGGCGCACGCATGGCCATTCCCATGGCGGCGCGCATGATGATCCCCATGGCCACACCCATGACCATTCGCACGGCTGACCCCCTTCCCGTCCTGCACCAGCTCTTTTCCCCGGCCTTTCCGGTCGGGGCCTTCGCCTATTCCCACGGGCTCGAGACAGCAATTACCGAAGGGCGCGTGGCGGATGCGGCCAGCTTGCACGACTGGGTCGCGGCGGTGACCGAACACGGCGCGGGCTGGTCCGACGCGGTGCTGATCGCGCGCACGGCGGCAGGCGAAGACCTCGCCGATCTCGCCCTCGCGCTCTGCGTCTCGCCCGGCCGGCGGACCGAGACGCTGGCGCAAGGCACCGCCTTCGCCGCCACGGTCCGCGCGGTCTGGGGCGCGGATGTCACGGATGCCGCCTATCCGGTGGCGGTGGGGCGCACGCTCCGCGCGCTCGACCTGCCGCTGCGCGACGCCATCCGCCTTTACCTTCAGGCCTTCGCCGCGAACCTCATCAGCGCGGGCGTGCGGCTCATCCCGCTGGGCCAGACCGACGGGCAGCGCCTTGTCCTCGGCCTTGGCCCGCTCTTCGACCGGCTGGCCGAT
>CAZNMV010000214.1:0-4879 GCA_964573835.1 uncultured Aestuariivita sp.
ACCAGAACCAGGCCGCGAAGAACATGACCTCGGACATGATGAACAGGATGAAGCCGTATTTCAGGCCGATCCGAACAACGGGCGTGTGATCCCCCTGATGGCTCTCCACCACCACTTCGGACCACCAGGCGAACATCACGTACAGCACGCCGACAAAGCCGATCCAGAACAGGAAGGGCGTGATATCGTGCATCCACAGCACGGCACCGAACAGCATCACGAACCCCGCCACCGCCGCGAAAAGCGGCCAGATCGAGGGGCTCAGGATGTGGTAGTCATGGTCTTTTGCGTGCGCCATTTGCGTGTCCCTCAGCTTTCGGCATCAATTCAGGTTCGTGTCCTGCCCGGCGTCATCAAGGGCGGCATAGCCCTCGGGCAGATCGATTTCGTAAAAGGTGTAGCTCAGCGTGATCGTGTGCACGAACTTGCCGTCGCGGTCGGTGACGATCTCGGGATCGACGAAGAAGGTGACCGGCATCTCGACCCGTTCGCCGGGCTGGAGCACCTGCTGTTCGAAGCAGAAGCACTGGATCTTGTAGAAGAACCCGCCCGCCTCGTACGGCGTCACGTTGTAGCTGGCCGATCCGGCCACTGGCCGGTCGGTGGGGTTATAGGCCTCGTAGAAGGCAAGCCCGGTCTCGCCGATGCGCAGCTCCATCTCGCGCTGGAGGGGGCGGAACTCCCACGGCATGTCGCGTTCGAGCGACGCGTCGAAGCGCACCTTGATGGTCTGATCGAGGATGTCGTCAGGCGCGGACTCGGCGACATCGGTCGCGCCCCCGAAGCCGGTGACGCGGCAGAACCAGTCGTAGAAGGGCACCGATGCCCAGGCGAGGCCGCCCATGAAGACGACCAGCGATACGGCCTGCACGACGGTCTTGGTCTTGCCCTGCATCATCATCGGTTGATCACCTCTCCTTGTGCGTTGGCAACGGGGCCCGAGGACAGCTTGACGATGGTCACCCCGAAGATGACCGCGATGAAGAACGCCAGCGTCAGGCCCACGCCCAGATTGCGGCTGAACCGGCGGCGGTGAAGTTCGTGTTCGACCCGGATCGCCATCACCAGCCCCCCAGCCCGAAGGGTTTCAGGATCGCCTCGGCGAGGATCGCGCCGAAATGCAGGAAGAGGTAAAGCAGCGACAGCTTGAAGAACGCCTTCTCGACGGCGAAGTTGTCGGCCTCGGACGCGGCCTCGTCGCGGCGCCAGATATCCACCGCGCCCTTGAGGAAGAGCGCGTTCAGAACCACGGCCACGGCCAGGTAGACCGGCCCGCCGATGGCGGTGAAACCCGTGCCCACCGCAAGGATGGCCAGCACCACGGTATAGCCGAGAATGTGATTGCGCGTGACGCGGCGGCCATGGGTCACGGTGAGCATCGGCACGCCCGCATCGTCGTAATCCGACCGCATGAAGAGCGCCAGCGCCCAGAAATGCGGCGGCGTCCAGATGAAGATCAGCGCGAACATGAGCCAGGCCTCGACGCTCATCGCGCCGGTGGCGACGACCCAGCCGATCACCGGCGGAAAGGCCCCGGCAGCACCGCCGATCACGATGTTCTGCGGCGTCGACCGCTTCAGCCACATCGAATAGACGACCGCGTAGAAGAAGATCGTGAAGGCGAGCAGGGCAGCGGCCATGAAATTGGCGACCAGTGCCAGCAGCACCACCGACATCCCCGAAAGCGCCAGACCCAGGCTCAGCGCCTCGCCCGCCTCGACCTTGCCTGCGGGGATCGGGCGGCGGCGGGTGCGCTTCATCACCCGGTCGATATCGGCGTCCCACCACATGTTGAGCGCGCCGGAAGCCCCTGCGCCAACCGCGATGAACAGGATCGCGGCGAAGGCCACCATCGGGTGCACCGACACGGGCGCGGCCAGAAGACCGACAAGTGCCGTGAACACCACCAGCGACATTACCCGCGGCTTCAGCAGGGCGACGTAATCTCCGAACTGCGCCTCGTCGGTGATCGGCGTGGCGGTCTGGCCGGTCTGGTTGATCGTCGCGTCGCTCATCTTGGTCCGTCTGTTTGCGTGGCGAACAGGGCGCGCGACACTCCGCGCACCCCGCCTTTGGCTTCCGGATGGGGCCCGGGCGGAGGCATCCGCCCTGCCCCCGTCATCAATTCGTCAGCGCCGTCAGCGCGACATATCCGTCTTCGGCGATCGCGGCCTCGAGCCAGCGGTCGTAAACCTCCTGGCTCACCACCTTGACCGTGATCGGCATGTAGGCGTGGTCCTTGCCGCACAGCTCCGAGCACTGACCGAAATAGATGCCTTCCTTCTCGGCCTCGAACCACAGTTCGGCCAGACGCCCCGGCACCGCGTCCTGCTTCACGCCGAAGGACGGGATGGTCCAGGAATGGATGACGTCGGCGGCGGTCACCTGCATCACGACGATCTTGCCGACCGGCACGACGACGGCAGTGTCGGTGGCCAGAAGGAACTCGTCCTGGGCAAAGCCGTGGCTTTCGAGGTCTTCACGCGCCAGCATGAAGCTTTCGAAACCGAAGTCGTGATCGACATATTCGTAGCCCCAGTACCACTGGTAGCCGGTGACCTTGATGGTGATGTCCGCCTCAGGGATCTCCTGCTGCTTGAAGAGCACCGGCAGCGAGAAGGCACCGATGAAGACAAGGATCACGATGGGAATCACCGTCCATGCGATTTCGATGGGCGTGTGATGGGTGAAGGTCGCGGGTTTGGGGTTGGCGCGGCGGTTGAACCGAACGATGCACCAGACCAGCAGACCGGTCACGAAGATGCAGATCGCCGTGATGATGATCAGGATCAGCCAGTCGAGCGACTGCAGATCGCGCGCCAGTTCGGTCGCTGCCGGCTGGAACCCGATGCCCCGGTCGATGGGTTTGCCGATGGTCTCGAGGCCCTGCGCGGCCGCGGGAAGCGCGCTCAGCGCGGCGAAAAGCCCGGAAAGCTTGAATGCGTTCTTCATTTCTTGTCCTGGTCGGTTGTTGCGCGGGGTCCGGAAGGCCCCGAAGGCCCGGTGGCACCCATTGTCTTTGGACCCGGTAAAAATCATATTCCAGGGATCAGATAAAGACCTGCGCTTGCGTCAAACGGACGCTCTTGTTGCTCCAGATCAAACCCGAGGACCCCGGTTCATGTCAGACGCCCCCTTCCGCCCCTTCGAGACCTCCCTGTCGCGCGACGATGCGCTGAGCGTTCTGCGCGCCGCGACCGACGGGGCCGATGACGGCGAACTCTTCCTCGAACGGCGGCGGTCGGAAACGCTTGTCTTCGATGACGGGCGGCTCAAGACCGCCTCCTACGACGCGGCCGAAGGGTTCGGTCTGCGCGCGGTGCGCGGCGATGTGACGGGATATGCCCATTCCACCGACATCAGCCTGCCTGCCCTGCGCCGTGCGGCCGAGACCGCGCGCCTTGCGGTGGGCGATGGCGGCGGCACATGGGCCGATGCGCCGGTGGCGACGAACCGGCGTCTTTACACCGACGCCGACCCGATCGCGGGCCTCGCCTTTCCGGTGAAGATCGACACGCTGCGCGAGATCGACGCCTTCATGCGCGATCTGGACGCCCGGGTGGTGCAGGTGTCCGCCTCGCTCGCCGCCAGCCTGCAGGAGGTCGAGATCCTGCGCCCGGACGGCGTGCAGGTGCGCGACGTGCGCCCGATGACGCGGGTCACCATCTCGGTGATCGTGGAGGAACAGGGCCGCCGCGAACAGGGCAGCGCGGGGGGCGGAGGGCGCGTCGGGCTTGACGGTCTGGTCGATCCGGCCGACTGGCAGGAGAAGGCGCGCGAGGCGCTGCGCATCGCATTGGTGAACCTGCGCGCCGAAGCCGCGCCCGCGGGCGTGATGGACGTGGTCCTTGGCCCCGGCTGGCCCGGCATCCTGCTGCACGAGGCAGTGGGCCACGGGCTGGAAGGCGATTTCAACCGCAAGGGCACCTCGGCCTTCGCCGGACTCATGGGGCAGCAGGTGGCCGCGCGGGGCGTGACGGTTCTGGACGACGGGACGATCCCCGACCGGCGCGGGTCGATCAGCGTGGATGACGAAGGCACGCCCAGCGGGAAGACCGTGCTCATCGAGGATGGGATCCTCGTGGGTTACATGCAGGACCGCCAGAACGCCCGGTTGATGGGTGTCGCGCCCACGGGCAATGGGCGGCGCGAAAGCTATGCCCATGCGCCCATGCCCCGGATGACCAATACCTACATGCTGGGCGGCAACGCCGATCCGGCCGATCTGGTGGCCGATGTGGCCGACGGCATCTGGGCCGTTGGCTTCGGCGGCGGGCAGGTCGACATCACCAACGGCAAGTTCGTCTTTTCCTGCACGGAAGCCTACCGGGTGAAGAACGGTAAGGTCGGCGCACCGGTGAAGGGCGCGACGCTGATCGGCGACGGGGCGACGGCCCTGAAGCACGTGCGGGGTCTGGGCCGCGACATGGCGCTCGATCCGGGGATGGGAACCTGCGGCAAGCAGGGCCAGTGGGTGCCGGTGGGCGTGGGCCAGCCATCGCTTCTGATCGGGGGGCTGACGGTCGGCGGATCGGCGGCGTGATCCGTTTACGCGTTCAGATCGTGTTAACCAGCAGAGGATAGAACCGATTCTGCAGCAGGCGGAGTCGCGGATGACCGAAGAACCCCAATCTTCCACTCACCCCCCACTCCCACCCACCACGGAAGAGGACCGGTTTTCGTGGCTTCGCCTCCTGCGCTCGCGTCGGGTCGGGGTGGCGACGTTCCACCGCCTGCTGGCCGAACATGGAACCGCGCAGAACGCGCTGGACGCGCTGCCCGAAGTGGCGGCACAGGCCGGGGTTACGGGTTACGAAATATGCCCGCCCGGTGTGATCGAAGCCGAACTCGAGGCTGCAAGGGCCGCCGGTGCGCGGCT
>CAZNMV010000214.1:4979-6053 GCA_964573835.1 uncultured Aestuariivita sp.
CGCCTTGCCCAGGACATCGCCGCGCGCGGCGTGCTGCTTTCGGAACAGCCCATGGGGCTGCAGCCGCAGGCGCGCCATTTCCCGCGCCGCAACCGGCTGGTCGCGGGCCTGTCGCGCGGCGTCGTCGTGGTCGAGGCCGCGCCCAAGTCGGGCAGCCTGATCACCGCCCGCGACGCCGCCGATCTGGGGCGCGAGGTTCTGGCGGTGCCCGGCCATCCCTTCGACGGGCGCGCGGCGGGCTGCAACCTGCTCATCCGCGACGGGGCGCATCTGGTGCGCAACGCCACCGACGTGACCGCCGCGCTGGAGACCGCGCAACCCGCCCCGCGCCCTGCCCCGCCCCCCGCGCCCGCCCCGCCGCGCATGGCGGTGCCCGCCGCGACCAAGGCGCTGCATCGGCGCATTCTCGACCGGCTCGGCCCTTCGCCGCTGGGCGAAGATCAGCTGATCCGCGATCTTGGCGCGCCGGCCCAGGCGGTGGGCGCGCTGCTGGTCGAACTGGAGCTTGACGGGCGCATCCAGCGCCAGCCGGGCGGCCTTCTGTCGCGTCTGAACTGAAGCCGGGCGCCCGCCGACCGCGAGGCACCGGCGCCGCGGGCGGAGGGCCGGGTTGCGGGGCCATCCTGGCCACACCGACGGGCGCGACCGGACAGGTGGCAGACCCCGGCCGGCCCCATATCCGCCGCCCCGACCGGGCCTGCCCGGGCGGCCCCGGCAGCCCTGCTTGACAGAACCCCCTTGCGCCCCACGTTTTGCGCGGTCATACACCCCGGCGATCCCGGAGCCAGAGGTTTTGAGTTAAATGCCTGTTGTCGTTGTCGAATCCCCGGCCAAGGCGAAGACGATCAACAAGTATCTCGGTCCCGAATACACCGTTCTCGCCTCGTACGGCCATGTCCGCGACTTGCCCCCCAAGGACGGATCGGTCGATCCCGACCAGGACTTCGAGATGGTTTGGGAGGTGTCTCCCGACAGCCGCAAGCACGTCAAGGCGATCGCCGATGCGCTGGCGACCGATGACGCGCTCATCCTCGCCACCGACCCCGACCGCGAGGGCGAGGCGATCAGCTGGCA
>CAZNMV010000215.1:0-6027 GCA_964573835.1 uncultured Aestuariivita sp.
ACGTGATCGTGAACACGGCAGGTGAAGGCAACGGCTTTCCCTGGCACTTCGACACCAACAATTTCACGGTAACCCTCGCACTGCAGAACGCCGATCGCGGAGGTGCCTTTCAATATGCGCCCATGATCCGCGACAGCGCGAACGAACATTTCGAAGAGGTCTCGAAAGTGCTCGACGGCACCTCGGACAAGGTGGTGTCCCTCGATCTCGAACCCGGAGACCTGCAGATCTTCAAGGGCAGGTATTCCCTGCATCGGGTCGCGCCGCTGGAAGGGCCGACGCCGCGGCATGTCGCGATTTTCTCCTATGTCGATTCGCCCGGCATGGTCGGCAGCGTGGAGCGGACCCGCCAGCTTTACGGGAGAACCCTGCCCATACACCACGAACGGGAGAAGCAACGCAGCGATGCGCTGATCGATTGATCCGGGCGGCCCATGCAAGCGCCCCGCAGGTGCGGATGGCTGCGTCCAAGCCGCGCCTTGCGCCATTTCCCGCTTAACACCCCCCGCCCCTTTCCGTATATTGCGCCAAAACAAGGGTGAACCCACCAGATAAGGGGCGCCCGGGCAGAACCGGGGAATGGGCATGGCGCATATCATCGTCGTCGGCAACGAAAAGGGCGGTGCCGGCAAGTCGACGGCATCGATGCATGTGGCCTCGGCCCTGTCGCGGCTGGGGCGCAAGGTGGCGTGCCTCGATCTCGACCTGCGGCAGCGGACGCTGGCGCGCTATATCGAGAACCGCCGCCGCTTTGCCGAGGAAAGCGGGCTTGACCTGCCGCAATGCGACTTCCACGACCTGCCCGAGATCGACGCGGGCAACCTGAAACCCGGCGAGAACATCTATGACCATCGCCTGTCCGCCGCGGTCACGCAGCTGGAACCCGATGCCGATTTCATCCTGATCGACTGCCCGGGCTCGCATACCCGCCTCAGCCAGGTGGCGCATTCGCTGGCTGACACGCTGATCACGCCTCTGAACGACAGCTTCGTCGATTTCGACCTTCTGGCGCGTATCGATTCACGCGGGGAAAAGATCCTCGGGCCGTCGGTCTATTCCGAGATGGTCTGGAACGCGCGCCAGTTGCGGGCGCAGGCGGGGCTGAAGCCCATCGACTGGATCGTGATGCGCAACCGCGTCGGCACCCAGCGCATGGTGAACAAGGAAAAGATGGAGAACGCGCTGAAGATGCTGTCGAAGCGGATCGGCTTTCGAATCGCGCCCGGGTTTTCCGAACGGGTGATCTTCCGCGAGTTGTTTCCGCGCGGTCTCACGCTGCTTGACCTGCGCGACGTGGGCGTGGCGCAGCTCAACATCTCGAACATCGCGGCGCGGCAGGAACTGCGCGACATGATGAAGGCGCTGCACCTGCCGGGGGTCGAGATCGACTTCTGACAGCCGGCCTCAGTCCGGATGGGCCAGCGCCTTCAGCATCGCGCGCAGGCGCGTCACGTCCTGCGCCGCAAATCCCGCCGTCAGCGCGGTGTCATAGTCTTCGGCCACGAGGCGCAGATCCTGATAGACCGCCAACCCCTGCGGCGTCAGTGACAGCCGTTCCGACCTGCGGTCGGCCTCGTCCCGCACACGGGCAAGATAGCGGCGTTCGGTCAGCTTCTGCACCGCGCGGCTGATCTTGGTCTTGTGCATGCGGGCGCGTTCGCCGATCTCGGTCGCGGTCAGCTCGCCATAGATGCCAAGGTGGAACAGCACCCGCCATTCCGTGCGCAGCATGCCGTAGCGCCCCTTGTAGACCTGCTGGAAATCGAGGCTCGCCTGTTCGGCCGCCTGATTGAGCAGGTAGGGCAGGAAGAGTTGCAGATCGAAGTCATCTTTTTTGGGCATGCGACGGTCCTCCGCCTTGTTAGTTACAAAATCAACTATTACTCACGCAACCAGATTTGGAGGGATTTGCACATGAATCGTCCATCGCATCCGCATGGCCTGATCCAGGCCGGCACGCCCGTCGGCACGACCGAAGGATACATGCCCGGCTGGGCCAACGATTTCGAAACCGAGGCCCTGCCCGGCGCCCTGCCCCAGGGCATGAACAGCCCGCAGAAATGCAATTACGGCCTTTACGGCGAACAGCTGTCCGGCACCGCCTTCACCGCGAACCCACCCGAACGCACCTGGACCTACCGCATCCGGCCCAGCGTGAAGCATTCCGCGCGCTACACCAAGATCGACCTGCCCTACTGGAAATCGGCCCCGAACGTGGACCCCGATGTGATCTCGCTCGGCCAGTACCGCTGGGATCCGGTGCCCCATACCGGCGCGCCGCTCACCTGGCTGACCGGCATGCGCACGATGACGACCGCGGGCGATGTCAACACCCAGATCGGCATGGCCAGCCACATCTACCTCGTCACCCGCTCGATGAAGGACGAATACTTCTTCTCGGCCGACAGCGAACTTCTGGTGGTGCCCCAGGAAGGCCGCCTGCGGTTCGCCACCGAGCTTGGCATCATCGACGTGGAGCCGAAGGAAATCGCCATCATCCCGCGCGGCCTCGTCTACCGGGTCGAGGTGCTGGAAGGCCCGGCCCGCGGCTTCGTCTGCGAAAACTACGGCCAGAAGTTCGAACTGCCCGGTCGCGGACCGATCGGTGCCAACTGCCTTGCCAACCCGCGCGACTTCAAGGCCCCCGTCGCCGCCTTCGAGGACCGCGAGGTGCCCTCCACCCTCACCGTCAAGTGGTGCGGCCAGTTCCATGTCACCGAAATCCCGCAAAGCCCGCTGGACGTGGTGGCCTGGCACGGCAATTACGCGCCCTTCAAATACGACCTGCGCACCTATTGCCCGGTCGGCGCGATCCTCTTCGATCACCCCGATCCGTCGATCTTCACCGTGCTGACCGCGCCTTCAGGCGTGCCGGGGACGGCGAACATCGATTTCGTCCTGTTCCGCGAACGCTGGATGGTGGCGGAAAACACGTTCCGCCCGCCCTGGTATCACAAGAACATCATGTCGGAACTGATGGGCAACATCTACGGCCAGTACGACGCCAAGCCGCAGGGCTTCGTCCCCGGCGGGATGAGCCTGCACAACATGATGCTGCCCCACGGGCCGGACCGGGATGCCTTCGAAGGTGCCTCGAACGCCGAGCTGAAACCGCACAAGCTGGACAACACCATGTCCTTCATGTTCGAAACGCGCTTCCCGCAGCACCTGACCGGCTTCGCCGCGAACGAGGCGCCGCTGCAGGACAATTACATCGACTGCTGGGACAGCCTCGAGAAAAAGTTCGACGGCACCCCCGGCAAGAAGTGAAGATCGCGGCGGGGTTCCCCCGCCGCAACCCGAAGGAATCGCGAATGCCCCTCAAGAAAAGCTGGGTGGAGAGCGCCAACGCGCCCGACCATCCCTTTCCGCTGAACAACCTGCCTTACGGCGTCTTCTCGACCCCGGCGCATGACCCGCGCTGCGGGGTGGCGATCGGCGACATGATCCTCGACATGGCCGCGGCGGAAGAGGCGGGGCTGGTCGACCTCACCGAGTATCCCCTCTTCGACGTGCCCTTCTGGAACGAAGTGATGGAAGAAGGCCCCGAGGTCTGGGCCGCCCTGCGCGCGCGCCTGACCCAACTGCTGGCCCAAGGGTCGAAGGACCGCGCGGCGGTCGAACCCCTGCTGGTGCCGATGACAACCGCGCACATGCACATGCCGTTCCTTGTCAGCGAATACACCGACTTCTACGCCGGCCGCCACCATGCGACCAACGTGGGCACCATGTTCCGCGGGCCGGAACACGCGCTGCCGCCCAACTGGCTGCACATCCCCATCGGCTATAACGGGCGCGCCTCCTCGGTCGTCGTCTCGGGCACCGATATCCGCCGCCCCTGGGGCCAGCTGAAATCGCCCGACCACGACAAACCCGCCTTCCTGCCGTCACGCCGCTTCGATCTGGAACTGGAAATGGGCGCGATTGTCGGTCAGGCCTCGGACGGCCCCGTCACGGTGTCCGAGGCAGACGCCATGATCTTCGGCTATGTCCTGCTCAACGACTGGTCCGCGCGCGACATCCAGGCCTGGGAATACCAGCCGCTCGGCCCCTTCCAGGCCAAGGCGACGGCCACCTCGATCAGCCCCTGGATCGTGACCAAGGCCGCGCTCGAACCCTTCCGCACCGACACCCCCGCGCGGGAGTTCGAGCTGCTCGACCACCTCAAGGATTGCGGCCCGATGCTCTATGACATCGACCTCGCGGTCGATCTCGCCCCGGAAGGCAAACCCGCCACCACCCTCGCCCGCACCAATTACCGCGAGATGTATTACTCCGCCGCCCAGCAACTGGCCCACCACACCACCAGCGGCTGCCCGATGAACGTGGGCGATCTGCTCGGCTCGGGCACGATCTCGGGGCCCACGAAGGAAGCCCGAGGTTCGCTTCTGGAGCTCAGCTGGGGCGGCAAGGAACCCATCACGCTGCCCACCGGCGACACCCGCAGCTTCCTCGAAGACGGCGACACGCTGACGCTGCGCGGCCACGCCCAGGGCGACGGCTACCGCATCGGCTTCGGCGACTGCAGCGGAACACTCCTTCCGGCGCTGAAAGACCCCTACGCCCGCTGATGCTTCACTTTGCTGAATAAACTCCCGCCGGAGGCTCCCGCAGCCTCCCACGCGCGCAACGATCAAGGAAAAGACCCATGGCCAAAGCCTTCGCCTCCCAGGGCGACCTGACCGAGAAGAAGATCAGCTTCACCGAAGTGGGCGAAGGCCTCTGGGCCTTCACCGCCGAGGGCGACCCGAATTCCGGCGTCATCATCGGCGACGACAGCGTCATGATCGTCGAGGCACAAGCGACCCCGCGCCTCGCGAACAAGGTGATCGAAAAGGTGCGCGAAGTCACCGACAAGCCCATCAGCCATGTGGTGCTGACCCATTACCACGCCGTGCGCGTGCTCGGTGCCTCGGCCTTCGGCGCGCCTCAGATCATCATGTCGGACATGGCCCGCGCCATGGTCGTCGAACGCGGACAGGAAGACTGGGACAGCGAATTCCAGCGCTTCCCGCGCCTCTTCGAAGGCCATGAAAGCATCCCCGGCCTGACCTGGCCCACCACCACCTTCAGCGACACGATGAGCGTCTATCTCGGCAACCGCCGGGTGGACCTGATGCATCTGGGCCGCGCACATACCGCGGGCGACATCGTCATCCATGTGCCCGATGCAAACGTCATGTTCACCGGCGACATCGTCGAATACCACTCGGCCTGCTATTGCGGCGACGGGCATTTTTCCGACTGGGGCGATACGCTGGACGAAATCAAGGCCTTCGGCGTCGACGCCATCGCGCCGGGCCGGGGCGATGCCCTCATGGGCCGCGACATGGTGGACCGCGCCATCGAGAACACCCGCGATTTCGTCGACAGTACCTTCCGTCCCGTTGCCCGTGTCGCGGCCCGAAACGGCACGCTCAAGGAAGCCTGGGATGCCTGCCGCGCCGAATGCGACCCCAAGTTCAGCGATTACGCGATCTACGAACATTGCCTGCCCTTCAACGTCGCCCGCGCCTATGATGAGGCGCGAGGGCTAGACACCCCCCGCATCTGGACCGCCCAGCGCGACCTCGAGATGTGGGCGGCCCTGCAGGGCTGACCGCAGGTGAAACCGAAATTCGGCCCCACCAAGTCCGACCTTCAGTTCCGCCTCGCCTTCAGCGTCGCGGGGCTGGCGCTGATGATCGGCGGGATCGCCTATCGCGGCATTCCGCAGGGCCCAGCACTGTTCGAGGTGGTGGGCGTGGCGGGTGCCTTCTTTGGCGGCACCGCCGTCTGGACGATCCGCAAGCTGATGAAGGGAGAGTATTCCGATGGCCTATGATTACACCCCCTATCCTTACATTCCCCCGAAAGGCCTGACCGAGGCCGAACCGCGCCACCCCGTCGCCATCGTGGGCGCCGGTCCCATCGGCCTTGCCATGGCGATCGACCTGGCCCAGCGCGGCGTGGCGTCGGTCGTGCTCGACGACAACAACGTGGTCTCGGTGGGCAGCCGCGCGATCTGCTGGGCCAAGCGGACGCTGG
>CAZNMV010000216.1:0-6023 GCA_964573835.1 uncultured Aestuariivita sp.
CGCCGATCCGCGCCATTCGCGTCTGACCGCCGAAGCCTCACGCCTGATGGCCGCCCATCTCGACACGGCCCTGCCCGTGCCCGAGATCGCGCGGCGTCTCGGCGTCAGTCCGCGCACGCTGGAGGCCCGCTTCCAGACGCGTCTCGGCACCAGCCCCCGCAGCCATTACCGCAGCCTGCGCCTGTCCGAGGCGCTGCGGCTTGTCTCCCAGACCGAAACGCCGCTGATCGAAGTGGCGCTCGCCACCGGCTTCGGCAGTCCCGCCGCCTTCTCGCGCGCGTTCCGGGCCGCCCACGGGGCCGCGCCCAGCGCGCTCAGGCGCAGATGAGCGTCCGCTGCTTCTTCTCGTCCCAAATACGCAAATCCGACGGTGACACCCCGCGCCGTCAGAACGGCATGGGATGCGCCCTGTGGGCCGCGTCGATCTCGGCCAGAACCTCGTCCGACAGCGTGACCTCAACTGACTCCAGCGCATGTTCCAGCTGCCCCACCCATGTCGCCCCGAAGATGGCGGACGTCATGAAAGGCCGCGTCCGGCACCAGGCCAGCGCCATGTGCACCGGGTCCATCCCGTGGCGGCGCGCGATGTCGAGATAGGCCGCGACCGCCGGACCGGCGCGCGGCGTCCGCCGCCCGCCCAGTTCCGGGTTCAGCGTCATGCGCGACCCGTCGGGCATCGCGCCGCCCTGGTATTTCCCGCTCAGAAGCCCGGTCGCGAGCGGGGAAAAGGCCAGAAGGCCCACGTCTTCGGCGCAGCTCAGCTCGGCCATGTCAGTGTCGTAGAGCCGGCAGAGCAGCGAATATTCGTTCTGCACCGACACGACGCGCGGGCCTTTGCCGTCGTCCGACAGCCGCAGCCATTGCGCGGTGCCCCAGGCGCTCTCGTTCGAGAGGCCGAAATGCCGGATCGTGCCGCGGTCGACCTCGCGCTGCAGCGCGCCAAGGCAATCCTCCATGTCCGCGATCACCGTCGCGCGGTCCAGCCCCGAAGGATCATAACTCCAGTTCTTGCGGAATTGGTAGCTGCCCCGGTTCGGCCAGTGGAACTGGTAAAGATCGATGTAATCGGTCCGCAACCGCTTCAGCGACCCTTCGATCGCGGCGGGGATTGTCGCGGACGAAATCGGCGCGCCGTCACGGGCATGCTGCATCCCCTCGCCCGAATGCTTGGTGGCCAGGATATAGTCTCCGCGCCGCCCGGTGCGGGCATTCCAGCTGCCGATCACCTCTTCCGTGCGCCCGATCGTGTCGGCGCTGACGGGGTTCACCGGATACATCTCGGCGGTGTCCAGAATGGTCACGCCCGCCGCGAGCGCGCAGTCGATCTGGGCATGAGCCTCGGCCTCGGCCGTCTGGGTGCCCCAGGTCATGGTGCCAAGGCAAAGCTCCGACACCATCAGCCCGGTGCGGCCCAAGGGGTTCATCTTCATCGCGCGTCCTTCCCGTATCTGCGCCCGACCCTAGCGGGCGGGGCGGCGGGGGCAACCTGTGGCCTTGAGAACAAAAGACGAACATGTCAGAATCGTGCCCATGACGACTCACCTCCTCTCCGAAGCCCGCGCACGCGATGCGGCCCGCCCCCGGCTGAGCCTTGCGCCGGGCGTGGACTTCCCGCTTGCCCGGCTGCACGAAGCCTGCGGGCCCGCGCGGCGCATGCTGGCCATCTGGCTGGCCGCCGCGGTGCCGGGGCCGGTGATCTGGATCGCCCCGGCCTGGAGCCCCGACCAACCCCATGCCGACGGCATCGCCGATTTCACCGATCCGGGCCGGTTCCTTTTCGTGACCCCGGCCCGGGCCGAAGACCTGCTCTGGTCGATGGAAGAGGTGCTGCGGTCAGGCGCGGTGGCCTTTGTCGTGGCCGATCTGCCCGGCCCGCCCGGCCTGACGCCGGTCAGACGGCTGCACCTCGCGGCCGAGACCGGCGCGGAGCGGGGCACGCAGCGCCCGCTGGGCCTGATCCTGACTCCGGGCGAAGGTGGCGCGCAGGGGATCGAGACGCGCTGGCACATGGCGCCCTGCCACAGCGGACGCCGCCGCCTGTGGCGGCTGGACCGGCGGCGCGCGCGGGGCGCGCCGCCCGCCGGCTGGCAGGTGGCGCAGGACCGCCCCGGCGCCCTGCCGCGCCTTTGCACCCCGCCGCCCGAAACCGCTTGAGCCGCCCGGCCTGCGCAGGCCAGACTGCGCCAGCGCCTCCCGGCGCCCCTCCGGAGCGACCCGCCATGCCCCGCCTGCACCCCCGACGCTCCGCACTCGGCCTGCTCCTCGCCGCGCTGGCCCTGCCCCGTGCCGCCGTGGCCCGTGTGCTGGGCTACCGCATCGACCCGGCGCGGTCGCGGGTGGGGTTCGGCTATCTTCTGGTCGGCACCGCGCAAAGGGGCGAGATGGCAGTGGCCGAGGCGCTGATCGAGATCGACATCGCCGATCTGGCGCGGTCGCGCGTCGATGTCAGCATCGACGCCACCCGCGTCCGCACCGATCTGCTGCTTGCAGCCGGTGCGCTGCGCGGACGCAGCATGCTCGACGCCGACACCTATCCGCGGCTCAGCTTCGTGTCGACGGCGGTGCGGCCGTCGCTGTCGGGCCGGATATCCGACGGCGCGCGGATCGAGGGGCGTCTCACCATCCGCGACGTGACCCGGGACATCGCGCTTGACGCGAACCTGACCCGCGCGGCGGGCACATCGCCCGACGACCTGCGCGAACTCACGATTCACCTGAGCGGCCATGTCAGCCGCGCCGCTTTCGGGATCACCGGCTACCGGGATGTCGTGGGCGACATCGTCACACTCGACATCGTCGCGACGCTTCTGGCGGAAACCTGAAAAAACGACGCCCGCGCGTCGATTACGCGCATGCCCGCCCCGGCCGCCTGCTGACATGGTGACCGGGCCATGCGCCTCATGATCTCCTTCGCGGCCCTTTTCCTGTCGGTCATCCTGCTGCAGCTTTCCACGGGCGGGGTCGGCCCTCTCGACGCGCTGTCGGGGCTGGTGCTGGACTTCACGACCGAAGAAATCGGCCTGCTCGGCTCGGCCCATTTCCTGGGCTTTTTCATCGGCTGCTGGTGGGCGCCGCGCCTGATGGGCAGCGTCGGCCATTCCCGCGCCTTCGCCGCCTTCACCGCGACCGGCGCGATCGGGCTTCTGTCGCACATGCTGGTGACCGACCCCATGGCCTGGGCGGTGATGCGCGTGGCCTCGGGCCTGTGCGTCGCGGGCTGCTACACGGTGATCGAGGCCTGGCTGCAGGCCAAGGTCACCAACCAGACCCGTGGCCGCGCCATGGGCGTCTACCGGGTGGTGGACATGTCGGGATCGCTTGCAGCGCAATTGATCATCAGCGTGCTCGAACCGGCGAGCTATGTGTCCTACAACATCCTCGCGATCCTGTGCTGTGCGGCCCTTCTGCCGCTGACGCTGACGCGCGCGACCCAGCCCGAAACCCCCGACGCCCCCCGCCTGCGCCCCATGCTGGCGGTGACGAAATCGCCTCTGGCCGCCGCCGGCGTCGTCGCCGCCGCGGTGTCGAGCGCGGCGTTCCGCATGGTCGGTCCGATCTATGGCCAGCAGGTGGGCCTTGTCACCGAACAGATCGCCTGGTTCCTTGCCGCCTTCGTGCTGGGCGGGGCGCTGGCGCAGTTCCCCGCGGGCTGGCTTGCCGACAAGTATGACCGCCGCTGGGTGCTGATCTGGCTGTCGGTGGCCGCGATGGCCAGCTGCGCGATCACGGTGGCATCGCACGACATGGGAACCACCGCCGTGATGCTGGCGGCGGGGCTTTTCGGCATGACCACCTTTCCGATCTATTCCGTCGCCGCCGCCCATGCCCATGACTTCGCCGAGGATCACGAACGGGTCGAGCTGTCGGCGGCGCTCATGTTCTTCTTCGCGGTGGGCGCCATAGCGTCGCCCTGGCTCGCCTCCGTGCTGATCGACGCCTATGGGCCTGCCGCGCTCTTCACCATGATCGCGGGGGCGCATCTGATGCTCGTGATCTTCGGCGTGATCCGCATGCGCATGCGGCCCTCGCCGGGGCCCCGCACCGCCTATGTCTGGGCGCCGCGCACCAGTTTCCTGATCGGCCGCCTCACGGGGCGCGAACGCAAGCGCCGGGACTGACATCTGGTCAGTGGCCGGGCGATGGTCTACATCGGGCGGACCCGATTTCCGCGACAGGCATCAAGGCACGCATGACCCGGCATCTGATCACTTCGGCCATCCCCTATATCAACGGGATCAAGCATCTGGGCAACCTGGTGGGCAGCCAGCTGCCCGCCGACCTCTTCGCCCGCTACCAGCGCGCGCGGGGGGCCGAGGTGCTGTTTCTCTGCGCCACCGACGAACACGGCACGCCCGCCGAGCTGGCCGCCGCCAAGGCAGGCAAGCCGGTGGCCGAGTACTGCGCCGAGATGCACGCGGTGCAGGCCGGGATCGCCGAGGGCTTTGCGCTGTCCTTCGATCATTTCGGGCGGTCTTCGAGCCCCCAGAACCACCGCCTGACGCAGCATTTCGCCGGGCGGCTGGCCGAGGCCGGGCTGATCCGCGAAGTCAGCGAAAAGCAGATGTATTCCAACGCCGACGGCCGGTTCCTGCCCGACCGCTATATCGAGGGCACCTGCCCCAATTGCGGTTACGACAAGGCGCGCGGCGACCAGTGCGAGAACTGCACCAAGCAGCTCGACCCGACCGACCTGATCAACCCGCGTTCGGCCATCAGCGGATCGACCGATCTGGAAGTGCGTGAGACCAAGCACCTTTATCTGCGCCAGTCGGCGCTGAAGGATCAGCTCGACGGCTGGATCGATTCGAAGACCGATTGGCCGGTCCTGACCACGTCGATCGCGAAGAAATGGCTCCATGACGGCGACGGCCTGCAGGACCGCGGCATCACCCGCGATCTGGACTGGGGCATTCCGGTGAAGAAGGGCGATGAGGACTGGCCCGGCATGGAAGGCAAGGTCTTCTATGTCTGGTTCGACGCGCCTATCGAATACATCGCCTGCGCGCAGGAATGGGCCGATGCGGGCAAGGGTGACGACTGGGAACGCTGGTGGCGCACCGACCGCGGTGCGCAGGACGTGCGCTATACCCAGTTCATGGGCAAGGACAACGTGCCCTTCCACACGCTGAGCTTCCCCGCCACCCTCATCGGGTCGGGCGAGCCGTGGAAGCTCGTCGATTACATCAAGTCGTTCAATTACCTCAATTACGACGGCGGCCAGTTCTCGACATCGCAGGGCCGCGGGGTCTTCATGGACCAGGCCCTGTCGATCCTGCCTGCCGATTACTGGCGCTGGTGGTTGCTGAGCCATGCCCCCGAGAATTCCGACAGCGAATTCACATGGGAAAACTTCCAGGCTGCGGTGAACAAGGATCTCGCCGACGTTCTGGGCAATTTCGTGAGCCGGATCACCAAGTTCTGCCGCTCCAAGTTCGGCGAGGCGCTGCCCGAAGGCGGTGCCTGGGGCCCCGAGGAAGAGGCGCTGGCCGACGACCTCACCGCGCGCATCCGCGCCTATGAGGGCCTGATGGAAGCGATCGAGGTGCGCAAGTCGGCGGCGGCGCTGCGCGCGATCTGGGTGGCGGGCAACGAATATCTGCAGACCGTCGCCCCCTGGACCACCTTCAAGACCGATCCCGACCGCGCCGCGGCACAGGTGCGCATGGGGCTGAACCTGATCCGGCTTTACGCGGTGCTTTCGCAGCCCTTCATTCCCGAGGCCTCGGCCCGGATGCTGACGGCGATGAATGCATCCGATGCCAGCTGGCCCGACGACGTGCGCGCGGCGTTGCAGGCCCTGCCGCCGGGCCACGCCTTCACCGTGCCGGAGGTGATGTTCGCCAAGATCACCGACGACGAACGCGAGGACTGGCAGGCGCGCTTCGCGGGCCAGCGCGGCTGAGCGGTTTCCGACGCGGAAACCGGACCGGAAACCGACGCGGTTTCCGGGACCCTCCGGTCAGCGGGTGTCCGGCGCGGGCCGACAGCGGATTTCGCGTCGAAATCCCGCCGGAAAACGCGTC
>CAZNMV010000217.1:0-5985 GCA_964573835.1 uncultured Aestuariivita sp.
TTGATGGGCAGGTCGCGGCCCCAGTACTCGGGGTTGCGCTTGTAGACGATGCGCCGGTTCACATCGACGCTGTCGATCATGTAGGGGCCCGACCCGGGCGAGGTCTCCAGCCGGCTTTCATCCAGCCGCGCGCCGCTTTCCTCGTACCATTTCTTCGACCAGACGGGCACGCCGCCCACCTGGTCGATCAGGCTGCGGCGCGAGATGTCGGGCGCGAAGTGGAACTTGATGCGGTGATCGTCAAGAACCTCGGCCAGCGGGATGCGCTTCTTCACGGCGGCGGCGTAAGAAGCCAGCCCCTGTTCCAGCAGCAGGTTGTGCGAGAACAGCACGTCATGCGCGGTGACCGGCGTGCCGTCGGAAAAGCGCGCCTCGGGGCGCATGTGGAAGATGACCCAGTCCTTCGAAGGCGGATATTCCAGCTTCCATGCCAGCAGGCCATAGCCTTCGCCATAGGCATCGGCGGGGCTGTCGCCCAGAAGGCTTTCATACATGAACCAGCTCAGCTGCCCCGCGCGGCCCTTCACCGTGTAGGGGTTCATGGAATCGAAGGTGCCGAGCGCGGCATAGGAAAGCTCGCCCCCCTTCGGCGCGTCGGGGTTCACATAATCGTAATGCGCGAAATCGGCGGGGTATTTCAGATCGCCGTAGAAAGAATAGCCGTGGCTGACGATCAGATCGCCGTCCGACTGCGCGCGCAGCCCCAGCGCCATGCCCATCAGCATCACAAGCGAGGCCAGCGCCAGCGCCGGAAGGGTGGGACGGCGGGCGGAAATCGCTGTGGCGGGGGCGCGGGTCATGCGGGCTCGTCCTCCTGATGCCGGTCGCGGTCGGCCTGGTGCTGTGGGATGTAAGCTAATCGCCGCCTTCGCCAACATTCAAGGCGAGAAAACGTGATCGGGTGCGAGGAGATCGGTGCCGTCCCCCTGCTTCTCTTCGTCGGCAAATACGCAAATCCGCGCCGGAACGGCGCTCAAAAGGAATGCGCCGAAGGCGCTCGGCATGAAAACGGCCGCGGGGGTCGCCCGCGGCCGGTCATGTCCGGAAGGCCCCGGGCGGCTCAGCCGCCGATGGTGGCCAGATAGGCGATCAGGTTCGCGCGGTCTTCGGCGTCCTTCATGCCCGAATAGCTCATCGAGGTACCGGGCGCGTAGGAGCGCGGGTTCTCCAGGAAGCCGCTCAGGTTCTCGGGCGTCCAGTCGCCGCCCATGCCGGCCAGCGTCGCCGAATAGCCAAAGCCGTCAGCCGCACCCTTGGGCCGGTTCACGACGCCATAAAGGTAGGGTCCGGTGCCGTTGGCGCCGGCTTCCAGCTTGTGGCAGGCGCTGCACTGACGGAACAGGCGCGCGCCCTTGTCCACGTCGGCGGACGCCATCAGGGTGGCGAAGTCGACGGTTTCCTCGGCCGCGGCGGTGTCGGTCTCTTCCTCGCCGGTGTCGATGACGTAGGAGGCCTCGCCATGAAGTTCGACGTGATAGATTTCCTCGGCCGCCCATTTGCCCAGCAGGAAGATCAGCAGGGCGCCGAACAGGCCGGCCGCCGCCTTGGTATAGGTCATCGTGTCAAGCATGGCTCGCCAGTCTCCAAACTCTGTTCCGGCGCGTATCTATTGCTTCCCCCCGGGAGTGGCAAGATATAGAGACCGCGACGAAACGCCCAATGACGAGGACGCCACGACATGACCGGACGCATCGCCTTCCAGGGGGAACCGGGCGCCTACAGCCACCAGGCCTGCCGCGCCGCCCACCCGGAGATGGAAGCCGTCCCCTGCCGCACCTTCGAGGACGCCATCGACATGGTGCGCTCGGGCGAGGCCGATCTGGGCATGCTGCCGGTCGAGAACTCGACCTATGGCCGGGTGGCGGACATTCATTCCCTCATGCCCGACAGCGGTCTGCACATCATCGGCGAAGCTTTCGTGCGGGTGCATATCAATCTTCTGGCCCTGCCGGGCACACGGCTGGACGACGTCGAACAGGCGATGAGCCACACCATGCTTCTGGGCCAGTGCAAGAAGTTCCTGGCCCGCCATGGCATCCACCGCATCACCGGTGCCGACACCGCCGGATCGGCGCGGCATGTGGCGGAACTGGGCGACCCGAAGATCGCCGCCCTGGCCAGCGAGCTTGCGGGCGAGATCTATGGCCTCGATGTGCTGGCGCGGCATATCGAGGATCAGGGCAACAACACGACGCGGTTTCTCATCATGTCGCGCGAGGCCGACTACACGCGCCGGGGCGATGACGGCATGATCACCAGCTTCGTCTTTCAGGTCCGCAACATTCCGGCGGCCCTTTACAAGGCGATGGGCGGGTTCGCGACCAATGGCGTGAACATGACCAAGCTGGAAAGCTACATGGTGGGCGGCACCTTCACCGCGACGCAGTTCTACGCCGATATCGAAGGCCACCCCGATGACGCCGCCGTGCAGCGCGCGCTGGAAGAGCTGGCCTATTTCACTACGGAAATGAAGATCCTCGGCGTCTATCCTGCCGATCCCGGACGGCACTGACGCTCAGGCGGTGCGGCTGTAACGGTGCTCCATCTCGCGGGCGAAATCGGCCACGCGCAGCTTGAAGCCCTTGGTGATCCGGCCTTTGGCGAGCTTCATCGACTGCACGATGAGCCGCGCGGGCAGCGTGCGCGGCTTGACCTGGAGATCCACCGAAATGCGCGTGCGTTTCTGGGACAGCGCGATCAGTTCGATTTCGAGAAGCGTCATCAGACCGCCCGACTGGCTTTCGAAGACCATCTCGGTCTGCGGCGTGTACTGGATCAGCGTGACGCGGGTCTGGCGTTCGCGCCCGCGCAGGTCGAACCGCGCCTCCCAGGCCTGACCGACATGGGGGTGATCATGGTCGCCCACGCGTTGCACATCGGCGCCGCGGCGGATGGCCGACCGCTCGAAGGTTTCGAAATCCGACAACATGGCGAAGACCGCTGCGATCGGTGCCTCGACGTCTTCGCGAGATGAAAACTTCATGCCCGTGCCTCCGGATCACCGTCCGTTTCGCGGCAACTGTGCCGTCAATCCAGACGGTCCGCAAGCCAGTTGCGGATGAGGAAATGCGCGATCGCGCCCCGGCGCGCGGGCTTGAGGACGGGGTGGCGGCCTGCGAAGGCCTCCATCATCTCGGCGCGCGGCACCCAGATCGCATCCTCGATCTCATTGGGGTCGATGGTGATGTCGCGGCTCAGCGCCTCGCCCCGCGCCCCGAACATGAGCGAGGCGGGGAAGGGCCAGGGCTGGCTGGCGAGGTAGTCCACCGCGCCGACGCGGATGCCGGTTTCCTCGAAGACCTCGCGGCGGACGGCGGCTTCCAGCGTCTCGCCCGGTTCGACGAAGCCGGCGAGAAGCGAATACATCCCCTCGGGCCAGCCGGGCGAGCGGCCCATGAGGACCGAGCTGCCCAGCGTGATCAGCATGATCACGACCGGGTCGGTGCGCGGGAAGTGATGCGCGCGGCAGGCGCGGCAGCTGCGCTGCCAGCCGCCTTGGGTGATGTCGCTTTCGCCGCCGCAGCGGGCGCAATAGCCATGGGTCTGGTGCCATCCGGTGATCGCCTTCGCGGTCGCGGCAAGCTCCGCGTCGAAGGGCGTGAGCCGCGTCATGATGCGCCGCAGTTCGGCGAAGACATGGGTCTCGGGCAGGCCCGGGTGGCGCTGTTCGCTTGGGTCGAGGAAGAGGCCCAGCGCCTCGGCATCGAAGCTTTCGGGCTCCCACGTCGAGAGATCGACGGCGAAGACCGGCCCGCCGGGCGTGAGGCCGAGGAACACCACCGGATCAGACGTGCCGAGTTCCGCGCGGATCACCGGGTGATCCATCGGCAGAAGCGCCAGCCCATCGCCCGCGATCAGCGGCTTGCCGCGCCACAGGACCAGCGCCTGCGCCTGCGCCTTCAGCGCGTCGAGCGCCGCGGCGTCACCGCGCAGATGCGCCGCGCGGTCCAGCCCGCCGCCGCCGAATGTGACCTGTTCCGCGTTCTTCATGGCCCTGCTTCGCATGCGCCGCGGTGGGATACAACGCCCCTGTCCCCCGCCGCGATCCGCGCTAGAGTTGGGGCTGGCAGGATCGGGGACAAGGGCGCATGACGGACCGCGACGGGCAGATGATCACGCTGCGCATCCTGGCGACAAGCGATCTGCACATGACGCTGCGGGGCTTTGATCATTACGCCGATGCGCCCTGCGACGGGATCGGGCTGACCCGCGTCGCCACGCTGATCCGCGCGGCGCGGGACGAGGCGGGCGGTACGGTCGTGCTGCTGGACAATGGCGACAGCCTGCAGGGCACGCCGCTGGACGCCCCCGCGCTGAGTGCGCCGGGCGGGCATCCCTTCCTGCGCTGCCTCTCCGATCTGGGGTTCGACGCGGTGGGGCTTGGCAATCACGACTTCAACTTCGGGCTCGATGCGCTGGGTCGCGTCATCGCGGAGGCACCCTGCCCCGTTCTGTGCGCCAACGCCGCGCGGACGGATGGCGGGGAGTTCGGGGCGCGGCCCGGGGTGATCGTGACGCGCGACACCGGCGCGGGGCGGCTGCGTGTGGGCGTCCTGTCGGTGCTGCCGCCGCAGACCGCGATGTGGGACGCCGAGATATTGCAGGGCGCGCTTGCGGTTGCCGACATGGTGCCCGCCGCCGAGGCGACCGCCGCCGCGCTGCGGGCCGAAGGGGCCGATGTGGTGGTGGCGCTGGCCCATACCGGGCTGGGCGAGGACGGCTTCGTCCCGGGGCAGGAGAACGCGCTGCGCGCATTGGCTGCCCTGCCGGGGATCGACGCGGTGGTGGGCGGGCACACGCATCTCCTGATGCCCGACCCGGCCGCGCCGGGGGACAGTGCCGAGGGCGCGGGGCGGATCGCGGGCCGCCCGGTCGCCATGCCGGGATCGGCGGGGTCGCATCTGGCGGTCATCGACCTGTCGCTTGTCCGCGACGGCGGGGGGTGGCTTGTGACCGCGGGCCACAGCCACCTGCGCGCGACACAGGGTGTGGCCGAGGATGCGCGGCTGAGCGCGATCACCGAAGACCTGCACGCCACGACCCGGGCCACGCTGGCGCGCCCCGTGGGGCAGGCGCCGGTTGCCATGCACACGCAGTTCTGTTTCGTGGCACCTTCCGCCGCGCTGTCGGTGGTGGCAGCGGCGCAGCTGCACGCAGTGCAGGGCCTGACCGGGGGCCTGCCCGTCCTGTCGGCGGTCGCACCCGGCAAGATGGGCGGGCGCGGCGGGCCCGCGAACTATACCGACGTGCCGCCGGGCGAGGTGCGCGAACGCCATCTGGCCGATCTCTGCGTTTATCCCAACAAGATGGCGCTGGTCGAAATCGACGGCGCAGGGCTGGCCGACTGGCTGGAGATGGCGGTGAGCCTCTATCGCCGCGTCCTGCCCGGCAGCGGGGCGCAGCCGCTGATCGACCCGGCCTGGTCGGGGCATGGGTTCGACGTGATCCACGGGCTGAGCTATGCGATCGACCTGTCCCGGCCCGCTCGGTTCGATCCCGACGGCCACCTTGCCGACCCCGCCGCGCGGCGCATTGCCGATCTGCGGCATGCAGGCCGCCCCGTCAGCCCGGCGGACCGTTTCGTCGTCGCGACCAACACCTACCGCGCCAATGGCGGTGGCCATGTGCGCACGCTGGAGGGCCGGCCGCGCCACCCTGCCCCGGACCAGACCTTGCGCGAGGCCCTGGGCCGGTATCTGGCCGAGGGGCGGTTCCCCGAGGCCCCCTTGGCCCCGGTCTTCCGCTTCGCGCCCCTGTCGGGGGCGCGGCTGGAGCTTGACTGTGGCCCCGGGGCCGTGGCGCATCTGGACGAATTGTCAGGCCGCGCCGCGACCCTGTCCCCCGGTGCGGGCGGGTTCCTGCGGCTGACGCTGTCGCCCTGACCTGCGCCCCGCTTGCGCCCGCGCCCCGCGCGGCCTATATCGGGCCTTGAGAGGTTGGCGCGGGCAGGCGCCTCGCCAACCCGGTCAGGTCCGGAAGGAAGCA
>CAZNMV010000218.1:0-2534 GCA_964573835.1 uncultured Aestuariivita sp.
GCCCAGTGGGGCGACGAGGGCAAGGGCAAGATCGTCGACTGGCTGAGCGAGCGCGCCGATGTCATCGCGCGGTTCCAGGGCGGTCACAATGCCGGTCATACGCTGGTCATCGACGGGACGGTCTACAAGCTGCATGCGCTGCCTTCGGGCGTGGTGCGGCCCGGCAAGCTGAGCGTGATCGGCAATGGCGTCGTGCTGGACCCGTGGCATCTGCTGAAGGAAATCGACGCGATCCGCGCGCAGGGCGTGGACATCACGCCCGAGACGCTGATGATCGCCGAGAACACGCCGCTGATCCTGCCCTTCCACGGTGAACTGGACCGCGCGCGGGAAAGCCAGAATTCGGTCGCCAAGATCGGGACCACGGGTCGCGGGATCGGGCCGGCCTATGAGGACAAGGTGGGCCGCCGGGTGATCCGTGTCGCCGATCTGGGCGACGATGCGACCCTGGCCCTGAGGGTGGACCGGGCGCTTGTCCATCACAATGCGCTGCGCGCCGGGCTGGGGCTGGACCCCATTGACCGCGACGCGCTGATCGCCGATCTGAAGGCGGTCGCGCCCGAGATCCTGAAATATGCAGGCCCTGTCTGGAAGGTCATGCAGGAAAAGCGCCGCGCCGGTAAGCGCATCCTCTTCGAAGGGGCGCAGGGCGCGCTGCTGGACATCGATTTCGGCACCTATCCCTTCGTCACCTCGTCGAACGTGATCGCGGGGCAGGCCGCGACAGGCGTGGGCCTTGGCCCCGGGGCGATCGACTTCGTGCTGGGGATCGTGAAAGCCTATACAACCCGCGTGGGCGAGGGGCCGTTTCCGACCGAACTGCACGACGCCGATGGCGACAGGCTGGGCGAACGCGGCCACGAATTCGGCACCACCACGGGGCGCAAGCGGCGCTGCGGCTGGTTCGATGCCTGCCTTGTGCGCCAGACCTGCGCGACCAGCGGCGTGAACGGGATATCTCTCACCAAGCTCGATGTGCTGGACGGGTTCGAGACGCTGCGCATCTGCGTGGGCTATGATCTCGACGGCGAACAGCTGGATTACCTCCCGACCGCCGCCGACGCGCAGGCGCGCTGCACACCGGTCTACGAAGACATGCCCGGCTGGTCGGAATCGACCGAAGGCGCGCGCAGCTGGGCCGAACTGCCGGCGAACGCGATCAAGTATGTGCGCCGGATCGAGGAGTTGATCGGCTGCCCTGTCGCGCTACTGTCCACATCGCCCGAACGTGACGATACCATCCTTGTGACGGACCCATTCGCAGACTGATGCCTGACAGACCCGCCCTCAGCTACAAGGCACGCCGCCGCTGGTCCCTCGTGATCCTGCTGGTGGGCCTGCCGCTTTACGTCATGGCGGCGGTGACGGTGGTGAGCTGGTTCGATCGCCCGCCGCTTTGGCTGGAATTCGTGATCTACGTCGCGCTGGGGATCGTCTGGGCACTGCCCTTCAAGTTCGTGTTCAAGGGTGTCGGGCAGGCGGATCCCGACGCCTGAAAGTCCTGCGGAAACGCAAGATCAACCCTGATCCCGGCCGTTCATAGCATCGGAAATGCAAAGGCGCATCCCGGCGAGCAGGCCGGGATGCGCCGTGCAGGCGTCGCAGGGCGGGCAGGTCAGCCGGCTGCGCGCAGATCTTCGGGGCGGAAGCCGATGCTGTCCGAGACAGCGAAGCGGCCGCCCTGGATCTTTTCGATCTTGCCGTCGCGCAGAAGCTGGCCAAAGGACCGCAGCCCGTCTTCGCGGCTGAATTCGCCGGAGTCGAGCCCGCGCACCTTGGACATGAGCTGCGGGCGCGAGAACTCGGTCCGGCCTTCGACAAAGGACATGTAGGAGGCGGCGGCCTCGAGCAGGTCAGGCAGGGTCACGGCACCCACGCGTTCGGCGAATTCCTGAAAGCTCATCGTGCCGTCGATCAGGGCGTCCGCATCTTCGAAGACAGGCTGGCTGAGCACGCGGCGGGGCCGAACGGTTGCATGTTCGGCATCGACGCGCTGGGCGGCGACCAGTTTGAGCGGCGCGGGCCGCTGGTCTTCGGGGCGGCGCGAGCGTTCGCGTGTCTCGGACTGGGGTTCGGGGCGGCGGGGCCGCACGACCTGCGCGAGGTCGAGCCGGTAGGGGCTGTCGGAGGTGGCCGGTTCCATCTGGCCGCCCGCGGCGCTTTCGGCCTTGCTGGCGGCGACGGCGGCGCGCAGATGGTCGAAATCGGACCGCCGGGTGCTGGCTTCGGCACCGCCGAGATGGCTGTCGGTTTCTGCCAGAAGCCGCGTGATGTCGTCTTCCACCGCGGGGGCGGCGGCGCGCGCGGCGCGGTCGCGGGGGGCCTCGGCCGCGGGGTCGGCCGCAGGGTCGGCAGCGGCTGCGGCTTCTTCTGGTTCTGCGAAGAGCGCGTCGATGTCGTCGTCGTCGTCGTCGTCGTCGTCGTCGTCGTCGTCGTCGTGGTCGTGATCGTCCTCTTCCTCGAGTTCCGCGGTATCCTCGAAGATCGACAGGATGTCTTCTTCCTCGTCCGCATCATCGGCAAGGGCATCGGCA
>CAZNMV010000218.1:2634-5971 GCA_964573835.1 uncultured Aestuariivita sp.
GCATCGGCATGGGCGGCGGCGGGGGCCTCTGGATCCATCTCGGCCTCGACCGCGGCAAGTTCGCGCATCAGGTCGGCTTCGTCCTCGGGCGAAAGCGAGCTTTCTTCCTCGTCGTCCTCTTCGGCGGTGTCGAACCCGGCCTGGGTCATGAGCGCCTCGAACTCCTCGCGCCCGACCTTGACCACGCGGGCCTGCGGATGGGCTTCGGGCTCCGGTGCGGCGTTGGCGGCGGGTGCCTCGTCCTGCCACGCGGCGGGCGCTGCGGGTTCGGCGAAATCGTATTCGTCCTCATCCTCGGTCAGGGTGACGGTGCGCGCGGTCGTCGCGGCGCTGAGGATCGACAGGACACGGTCGGCAGTCTGGCCGTCTTCGGGGTCATCTGCCCCGTCGTATGCCGCCGCGGCGATGGCAGCCGGATCCTCGGCATGTTCGTCCTCGGAGAACTCAGCGGAGAATTCGGAGGAGAATTCGGTGGCGGGGGGCGGCGCTTCGGTCTGGGCCACGACGGCGCGGATGCGCTGAAGCTTGGCCGCGATGCTGTCGGCGGCGGTCTGCACCCCGGCGGGCGTCGGGTGGCGCGGGGTCGCGGCCGGTTCGGCTTCGGGTTCCATTCCGGCCACGGTTTCGGCAGCCGGTTCCGCATCGTCTTGCGCGACATCGTCTTGCGCCTCGGCGGCTTCGTCGGTGCCGTCCGCGAAGAAGGCGGCGATGGCGTCGTCGTCCGGCGCGGTGGCTTCCGGGGCGGGGGCCGCTTCGACAGGGGCGGCTTCAAAGGGGGCCGCCTCGACGGGGGCCGCGGGCGCGGTGGCGATGGCCGCCGCGGGGGCGGGCGTGTCGGTGTCACGGGCGCGCAGGACGATTCCCGACCCGTCGAGGCGGGCCTCGACGCGGCGGGCGATCTCGCGCTCGGCGATCCGGGCGAGCATCTCGGCATCCGGCTGAGGTGGCTCCGCGCCGAAATAGCGATCCTGTTCGGCGAGGTCGCGGAAATACTCGGCGATGGCCTTCATCGTGCCGAACGAATCCTCGAAGCCTTCGAGCGTGCACGAGAACGTCCCGTAGGATACGGTCAGTATCTTGTTGCTATGAACCATTGGGATGCTCGTCCTCTTTGTCTTGCGACGACCCGTTTACCATGTCGATGGGGACCAAAGCGGCCCGATTCCTTGAAAAGGAGCGTATCATTTTGTGTCGCAATTGTGATCCGTTTCCGGATTCGCCAGTAATGCAGCCATGACAAAGCAAATTGTTCAAGGTTCCGCTAATGTGACGCTGGTGGGCGGCGGGCATGTCGACCCGGCGGCGCTGGCGCGGGCGGTGGCATTGGCGCCTGTCGTGGTGGCGGCCGATGGCGGTGCGGATGCGGCGCTCGCGGCGGGGTTCGACCCTGCGGCGGTGATCGGGGATTTCGACAGTCTGGGCGCAGAGGCGCGCCGCGCCATCCCGCCCGACCGGCTGCACCATGTGGGCGAACAGGACAGCACCGATTTCGAGAAGGCGCTGTCGCGCATCCGCGCGCCGCTGGTTGTGGGGGTGGGGTTCATGGGGCCGCGGCTCGACCATATGCTGGCGGTCTGGCACGGGCTCATGCGTTGGCCCGACCGGTCCTGCCTGCTGGTGGGGGCGGCGCAGGTGGCCTTCCTCTGCCCGCCGCGCCTACAGCTCGCGACCGACCCGGGGCAGGTCGTGTCGGTCTTTCCGCTGGTGCCGGTGGCGGCGCGGTCAGAGGGGCTGCACTGGCAGCTCGACGGGCTCGATCTTGCGCCGGGGCGGGTGATCGGCACGTCGAACCGCGCGACGGGAGAGGTGGTGAGCATCGGGGCCGATCTGCCCGGGCTTCTGGTGATGCTGCCGCTTGCCTCGTTGGAAGGGGCGGTCAGGGCGCTGTCGCCCGCCGCGCCATGGCCTGTTCGCGCATGACGATGTAGAGCCCGGCGGCGATCGTCACGCAGATGCCGAAGGCGGCAAGCCCGTTGGGCAGGTCGCGGAAGACCAGCCAGCCGATGACGGTGGCGAAGGGAATTTCGAGATACTGCATAGGCGCGAGCGTGGCCGAAGGCGCGAAGCGCAGAGACCATGTCATCAAGAGATGCGCGGCGGTGCCAAGCAGGCCGATGGCCACCAGCAGGACCCAGTCCACCGCGACGGGCGCGACAAGGCTCAGCGGCGCAAGCCCCAGCGCACCGCCCAGAAAGATGATCGGCACCAGCGCCACGGTCGCCATGACACCCGACACCGCCTGCAGGCCGATCGGATCGGTTTCCTTTGCGATCTGGCGCGTCACCAGCATGAACAGCGCGAAGGTCACCGCCACCAGCAGCGGCCAGAGCGCGGGCCAGCCCACGGCGGCGAAGCTGGGCTGGATCACCATCAGCGTGCCGACAAACCCCACCGCGCAGGCGGCAAGCCGGCGGGGGCCGACCTCTTCGTCCAGCACGAAACGGCCCAAGAGCAGCATGATGAAGGGCATCACGAAGGCGATGGCCAGCGCTTCGGCCAGCGGCAGGTATTGCAGCGCCGTGAACATCGCGCCGATGCCCACGATGTGCAGCGCGGTGCGGGTCGCGGCGAGGCGCAGGATGCGGCCCCGCATCCGCCAGATACGGCCCGTGGCCCAGACCAGCGGGATCAGCAGCGCCGCCTGCACCGCGAAGCGGATCAAGACCAGTTGCGCCACGGGGATGCGTTCGCCCAGCACCTTGGCGATGGCGTCGGCCATGGGTGCCAGGATGCAGAAGCCCAGCATGAGCATCACCCCCAGCACGGGGCGGTCGGCGGTGAGCGGTGCAGTCGTCATGGGCGTCACGCTAGGCGGTGGTGGGGCAGGGTGCAACGCCCCTCAGCAGTTCGGCACATTGACGGCCAGCCCGCCGAGCGAGGTTTCCTTGTACTTCTCGCTCATGTCGAGGCCGGTCTGGCGCATCGTCTCGATACAGGCGTCGAGGGGGACAAGATGCGTCCCGTCGCCCCGCAGCGCGAGGCTGGCCGCCGACACCGCCTTGATCGCGCCAAGTCCGTTGCGTTCGATGCAGGGCACCTGGACGAGGCCGCGCACCGGGTCGCAGGTCATGCCGAGGTGATGTTCGAGCGCGATCTCGGCGGCGTTTTCCACCTGTTCGGGCGTGCCGCCCATCACCGCGCAAAGCCCCGCTGCGGCCATGGCGGCGGCGCTGCCGACTTCCGCCTGGCAGCCGGCCTCGGCTCCGCTGATCGAGGCGTTGTATTTCACCAGACCCCCGATGGCGGCGGCGGTGAGCAGGAAATCCTCGACATGCGCCGCGCTCGCACCGGGCACATGGTCGAGGTAATAGCGGATGACAGCGGGGACCACGCCGGC
>CAZNMV010000219.1:0-5951 GCA_964573835.1 uncultured Aestuariivita sp.
ATTTCGGGATCATGGGGCATATCGACGAATATACCCGCCGCGTCTATGCCGAGATCCTCTACGGCTTCATTCGCCGCGACTACAAGCGCGTGGCGGAGGTGCATTTCGAGGCCGGTTACGTCCCCCCCGACCGCGACGTCGACGAATTCGCCCGCGCGCTGCGCGCTGTGGGCGAACCCATCTTCGGCATGGACGCCACCCAGATCTCGATGGGCCGCGTGCTCGCCTATCTGTTCGAGGTGACGGAACGCTTCGGCATGGAAACCCGCACCGAACTGATCTTGCTGCAGCGCACGATGGTGGTGGTTGAAGGCGTCGCGCGCTCGCTGCATCCATCCGTCAACATGTGGGAAGTCGCCCGCCCCGTGGTCGAGGATTACATCAAGGGTTCCATCGGCCCCCGCGCCATCCTCACCGACCTCACGAACACCGCCCGCGTCCTTGCCCGGTTCGGCCCGCGCCTGCCGCGCCTGGTCGAAGATGCGCTGATCCGGCAGTCGCAATACCAGCCCAAACCCGAAAAGCGCCGCTTCTGGCGCTATGTCTTCGTGGGCATCATCGGGCTTCTGCTCGGGGCCAGCGGCGTGATCGCATTGATGGAACTGTTCTGACGGAAATCCGTGCTAGCATCGCGCCCATGGCCCGCCCGAATCCCTACCGCCCCTTCATCCCCGACCCCGAACAACTGGCCCGCGTGCCCGATATAAGCGGGAACTCCATCAACGGGCTGGGGGAAACCGACCTCCGCCGCCCCGACGTTGTCTACTGGGCGACCGACATGACGAAGATTCCACACGGAAAGATGCAGGAATACTTCTACATGCGCTCGAACGCCGCCGACGGCTTTTCCGACGCGCGCGAAAAGCGCCGCCGGATAAACGAAGCGCCCCTGCCGCCGCTCGCCCCCGCACCCGCGCAGCGCGCACCGCAGGACTGGACGGCGCAGCTGTCGCGCTTCTTGGAAGACGGCGATTGCGAAATGACGGGTGTGGCGCAGATGAACCCCGACTGGGCCTATGCCGGCGTCGCCATCCCGCAATCCCGCGTCATCGTCATCGGCGTGCAGCACGATTACGACCTGATCGCCACCGCCCCCGACTGGCCCGCCGGACGCGAGGTGCTCGAACAATATACGCGCGCGGGTGCCGCCGCGAAAAAGATCGCAGGCTGGCTGCGCACCGAAGGGTGGGAGGCCGAACCCGTCACCGGCCCCCTTTGCGGCACGATCACGCTGATCCCGCCCGCGCTCGCCTGCGGCTTCGGCGAGTTGGGCAAGCACGGGTCGATCATCAACCCCGAACTCGGCGCGTCCTTCCGCCTCTCGGCGGTGCTGACCGACGCGCCCTTCGCGCCGACGCCGCCCCGCGATTTCGGCATCGACGAATTCTGTCAGAACTGCCGCGTCTGCGAAGATGCCTGCCCGCCCGAGGCGCTGTTTCCCGACAAGAAGACCGTGCGCGGCGCGACGAAGTGGTATGTCGATTTCGACAAATGCATCCCCTTCTTCAACGAAACCCATGGCTGCGGCATCTGCATCGCCGTCTGCCCCTGGTCGCGGCCCGGCATCGGGCTGAACCTCGCCGCCAAGCTCGCCCGCCGGGCCGGGCGCGCCGGCGGGGAAGGCTGAGCGCGCGCCCCTGCTTCTTCTCGTTCCAAATACGCAAATCCCGCCCGGGACGCAGGCGCCAAAGGCCAAGATCCGGTAAATCCGCCCCGCAAGCCCCTGATTTCACGGGCGCTCACGCCGTCCCGCGCCAGTCCAGCACGACCTTCCCGCTCTGCCCCGACCGCATCGCATCGAACCCCGCCGCGAAATCATGCGCCGCGAATCGGTGCGTGATGACCCCCCGCACGTCCAGCCCGTTCTCCAGCATGGCGATCATCTTGTACCAGGTCTCGAAGATCTCGCGCCCGTAGACGCCCTTGATGGTGATCGCCTTGAAGACGATGCGCGACCAGTCCACGGGGGATTTGCCCGGCGGAATGCCCAGAAGCGCGATGCGGCCCCCCATCACCAGCGTCTCGACCATCTGGTCGAGCGCGGCCTGATTGCCCGACATCTCCAATCCCACATCGAAGCCTTCCTTCATCTTCAAAGCGCCGAAGGCCTCGCGCAGGTCCTGCCGCGCGACGTTGACGGGCACCACATCCGCCACCCGCGCGGCCAGGTCCAGCCGGTCCTGATTCACATCCGTGATCACCACATGCCGCGCCCCCACATGCCGCGCGACGGCCGCCGCCATGATCCCGATGGGCCCCGCCCCGGTGATCAGCACATCCTCCCCCACCAGATCGAAGGAGAGCGCGGTATGAACCGCATTGCCCAAGGGATCGAGGATCGCGCCGATCTCGTCGTCGATCCCGTCCGGCAGCGGCGCGACGTTGAAGGCGGGCAGGCGCAGGTACTGCGCGAAAGCGCCCGGCTCATTGACACCGATCCCCCGCGTCGCGGGGTCGAGGTGGAACTTCCCCGCGCGGGCTTGCCGACTTTTCCGGCCGATCAGGTGCCCTTCGCCGGAACAGCGCTGCCCGATCTCGAGCCCTTCGACATTGCGCCCGATCTCGACGATCTCGCCCGCGAATTCGTGCCCGGTAATGAGCGGCACGGGCACGGTCCTTTGCGCCCAGTCGTCCCAGTTCCAGATGTGCACGTCCGTGCCGCAGATGCCGGTCTTGGTCACGCGGATCAGCACGTCATCGGGGCCGATATCGGGCACCGGGGCGGATTTCATCCAAAGCCCCTCGCGCGGTTCCGATTTCACAAGGCATTTCATCTCGTTGGTCATGACAGGACTCCGGTGGCGCGGCCCGCCGCCTCAAAGGCGGTCAGGGCGCGGGAAAGATCGTCGCAGATGAGGGCCGCGTTCATCTGGGTGCGGATACGGGCCTGCCCGCGCGGCACGACCGGAAAGAAGAAGCCTGAGACATAGACGCCCTCGTCGAACAGCCGCGCCGCCATTTCCTGCGCCAGACGCGCCTCGCCCAGCATGACGGGGAGGATCGGGTGCTCGCCCGGCAGAAGGTCAAAACCCAGCCGCGTGAGGCCCGCGCGCCAGAACCGCGCATTTTCGAAAAGCCTTGCGCGCAGGTCGTCGCCCTGTTCGACAAGATCGAGCGCCGCGATCCCCGCCGCCACGATCGCGGGCGGCAGGGAGTTCGAGAACAGGTAGGGCCGCGCCCGCTGGCGCAGCAGGTCGATCACCGGCTGCGGCCCGGCCACATAGCCGCCGATCGACCCGCCCAGCGCCTTGCCGAGCGTGCCGGTCAGGATATCGGCCCGCACGCCCGCGTGATGCGGCGTGCCGCGCCCCTGCGGCCCCATGAACCCCGTGGCATGGCAATCATCGACCATCACCACCGCGTCATACCGGTCGGCCAGCGCGCGGATGTCGCTGAGCGGCGCAAGATATCCGTCCATGCTGAACACGCCGTCGGTCGCGATCATGATGTGACGCGCGCCGTCCGCGCGGGCGGCCTTCAGCTGCGCCTCGAGATCCTCCATGTCGGCGTTCGCATAGCGATAGCGCCGCGCCTTCGACAGGCGGATGCCGTCGATGATGCTCGCATGGTTCAGCGCGTCCGAGATCACCGCGTCTTCCGGGCCCAGAAGCGGTTCGAACAGGCCCCCGTTCGCATCGAAACAGGCCGCGAAAAGGATCGCGTCGTCCATGCCCAGAAAGGCGGCCAGCTTCGTCTCCAGTTCCCGGTGCAGGTCCTGCGTGCCGCAGATGTACCGGACCGAGGCCATGCCGAAACCATGATCCTCCATCGCGGCTGTCGCCGCCGCGATCAGCGCGGGGTGATCGGCCAGACCGAGGTAATTGTTGGCGCAAAGGTTGATGACCCGCCGCCCGCCCACGTCGATATGCGCGCCCTGCGACGAGGTGATGAAGCGTTCGCGCTTCGTCAGCCCTTCGGCATCGATCCGGGCCAGCGTCTCGGTCAGGTGGGATAGGAAGGCGGACATGGGACGACTCCGTTGACCGGCTGAATTCTGCCATAACGGATGAAATTCCGAAATAGGGGATTTCTGTTTCGACGGAAAAAATCCGAAATGACGGATGCGGATCGCGACGCGCGATCCGGTCCGGAAACCGACGCGGTTTCCGGGCGCCCGGAGCCTGCGTCAGGCTCCGGTCCGTTTTCCGCGTCGGAAAACGGCCTCAGGCGTCCCGCACGACAAGGAAGGCGCGCGCCGGGCCGTCCTGCGCGCTGATCCGGTGGGCCACGTCGGCGGCATAGCGCGCGGTGTCCCCGGGCCCAAGGCACTGGCGCACCTCGCCGGACCGGACCTCGACCGCGCCTTCGATCACGGTCAGCTGTTCGCGGGCACCGCGCCGGTGCGGGCGACTGTCCAGCACGCCGCCCGCCGCGAATTGCAGCTCGTACAGCTCGTGATCGCCCGCGTCCTCGGGCGGGGACAGGATCAGGATGCGGCAGCCTTCGCCGCGCCGGTCGATGCTGGGGGTCTGGCCCGCGCGGATCACCTCGATCCGGGCCGGCCCCGGCCCCTCTTCGAGCAGCCCCGCGAAGTCCACCTGCAGGGCGCGGGTCAGGTTCCACAAGGTGGCAATGGTGGGCGAGGATTCGCCCCGTTCGATCTGGCTCACCATCGACCGCGACACACCCGAGAGTTTCGCCACCGCATCGAGCGACAGGCCCTTGGCGCGCCGCGCCTCGCGCAGGCGGGCGGGCAGCTGTCCCAGGATGCGGTCGGTGTCCTCCGTCATGACGGATGTGTCCTCTGCTTTCGCGCTGGGTGTCAAGCGGCCTGCGACGCCGGGTCAGGGCTGACGGCGTCGCGCGCGCGGCGCATACTGCCGGGCGAATCCGGGACAGGAGGGAAGACCCAGTGAAAGACATCGTCATCCTCGACGGCGCGCGCACCGCCATCGGCACCTTCGGTGGCGCGCTCGCGTCCACCGCGCCCATTGACCTCGCCACCGTGGCGACCGAAGCGGCGCTGGAGCGCGCGGGCGTCGAACCCGGACAGATCGGGCATGTGGTCTTCGGCCATGTCATCAACACCGAACCGCGCGACATGTATCTGTCCCGCGTCGCGGCGATGCAGGCGGGTATCCCCAACGGCACGCCCGCGATGAACGTCAACCGCCTTTGCGGATCGGGCGCGCAGGCGATCGTGTCCGCCATCCAGTCGCTTGCACTGGGCGACGCCGATTTCGCGCTGGCAGGCGGCGCGGAAAGCATGAGCCGCTCGCCCTTCGTCGTGCCGGCGCAGCGCTGGGGTCAGAAGATGGGCGACGTCAAGACGCTCGACATGATGCTCGGCGCGCTGAACTGCCCCTTCGGGACCGGACATATGGGTATCACGGCGGAAAACGTCGCGAACGAACACCAGATCACGCGCGAGGATCAGGACGCCTTCGCGCTGCAAAGCCAGATGCGCGCGGCCGCCGCGCTCGAGGCGGGGTATTTCGCCAGCCAGATCGCACCGGTCGAGGTGATGGTGAAGCGCGACAAGGTCCCTTTTGTCCGCGACGAACACCCCAAGGCCACGACAGCCGAGGCGCTGGCGGGGTTGCGCCCGGTCTTCCAGAAGGACGGGACCGTCACCGCGGGCAATGCAAGCGGCATCAACGATGGCGCGGCGGCCATCGTTCTGGCCAGCGCCGATGCGGCGGCGCAGGCGGGGCTGAAGCCGCGCGCGCGGGTGCTGGGCTATGCCCATGCCGGCGTGCGCCCCGAGGTGATGGGGATCGGCCCGGTTCCGGCAGTGCGCATCCTGATGGAGCGCACGGGCCTGTCGGCGGGGGATTTCGACGTCATCGAATCGAACGAGGCCTTCGCGGCGCAGGCTCTGGCGGTGAACAAGGAACTGGGTCTCGACCCGGCGAAGGTGAACCCCAATGGCGGGGCTATCGCGCTGGGCCACCCGGTGGGGGCGACGGGGGCCATCATCACGATCAAGGCGCTCTACGAGCTGGAACGCA
>CAZNMV010000220.1:0-5940 GCA_964573835.1 uncultured Aestuariivita sp.
GCCAACCTGCTCGAGGAAAGCCAGCAGGGCGACGTGATCTTCAAGGGCGAACCGGTGCGCTGGAAAGGCGCGGGGCGCAACCGTCACCCGGCCGACAATGGCCAGGTCCTGCGCATCCGCACCAACCTGTCGATGGTCTTCCAGCAGTTCAACCTCTGGGCCCATATGTCGATCCTGCAAAACGTTATGGAAGCGCCCTGCACCGTGCTCGGCCGCGACCGGGCCGAGGTCGAAGCCTCCGCCCGCCGCTATCTCGACAAGGTGGGCATCGCCGACAAGGCCGATGCCTACCCGGCGCAGCTGTCGGGCGGCCAGCAGCAGCGCGCCGCCATTGCGCGTGCGCTCTGCATGGAGCCGCAGGCACTTCTCTTCGACGAACCGACCAGCGCGCTTGACCCGGAACTGGAACAGGAAGTGATCCGGGTCATCAAGGATCTCGCCGGCGAGGGGCGCACGATGCTCATCGTCACCCATGACATGAAGCTTGCCGCCGATGTCAGCGACCACGTCGTCTTCCTGCATCAGGGCCTGATCGAAGAGGAAGGGTCACCCGACGAAGTTTTCGGCGCGGCGCGGTCGGAACGGCTGCGCGGCTTCCTGTCGGCGACGCAACCGCAGTGACGTCAGAGGCCATGACAAGCCTTTGACAAAACCTTGCGACCGGGCGCACAACATGTCCCGGACCGGCCCGCGGCACGCGGCCGGACCCAGAAACAGAAACGGGAGTAACCACATGAAGAAGCTGATCCTGGGCACTGCCGCCCTTGCGCTGACCGCCACCATGGCCTTTGCCGGCGGCCATGCGAAGACCGTCCGCATGGGCACCGAGGGCGCCTACCCCCCCTACAACTTCATCAACGACGCGGGCGAAGTCGACGGGTTCGAACGCGAAGTCGGCGACGAACTCTGCCGCCGCGCGGAACTGACCTGCGAATGGGTCAAGAACGACTGGGATTCGATCATCCCCAACCTCGTATCGGGCAACTACGACACGATCATCGCGGGCATGTCGATCACCGCGGAACGCGACGAAGTCATCGACTTCACGCAGGATTATTTCCCGCCGACGGCATCGGCCTATGTCGGCGCAGCTGACGGCGCCAACTGGGAAAGCGGCGTTGTCGCCGCGCAGACCAACACGATCCAGGCCGGTCACATCGCCTCCTCGGGCGCGACGCTTGTCGAATTCGCGACGCCGGAAGAAACCGTCGCCGCCGTGCGCAACGGCGAGGCGGACGCCGTCTTCGCCGACCGCGACTATCTCGCGCCGCTGGTCGAGGAATCGGGCGGCGCGCTCATGTTCATCGGCCCCGATGTGCCGCTGGGCGGCGGCGTGGGCATGGGCCTGCGCGAAAGCGATACCGAGTTGAGAGACAAGTTCGACGCCGCCATCACCTCGATGAAGGCAGACGGATCGCTCAACGCGCTTCTGGTGAAGTGGTTCGGCGAAGGCGTCCAGACCTACTGATCGCTGACCGGGGCGGGCTTCCGGGCCCGCCCCTTTTCGGGACGCACGCATGTTTGCATTCTGCGAAGATCCCTCGGTCCTCGACACGTTCCGCTGGTTCGCCTGCTATCTGACGAACGGCGTGCACCTGAAGTTCTATTTCTCTTTCCTGAAGGTTCTCATGCTGCTGGCGATCACCGCGCCGGTGGCGCTGGCCTTCGGGTTTGCCGGCGCCATGGCGGCGCGGTCGCGGCTGGCCCCGGTCAGCCTGCTGGGCAAGGCCTATATCGCCGTCGTGCGCGGCGTGCCGGACATCGCCTTCTTCCTGTTTTTCGTCATCGCGCTCGACCAGGCGTTCGAATACATGCGCCACCAGGTCCTGTGCCCGGACTGGACCGATCCGATCCGGCAGGGCGCCGATTTCATCGTCTGCCAGCAGGCCAAGCTGCCGCTGGGCACCGCGCCGCAATGGGTGCACCAGACCTATGCCTTCTTCATCGCGGTGATCACCTTCGCCATCGTTTTCGGAGCCTTCGCGGCGAACGTCCTTTACGGCGGCATGCGCGCCGTGCCGCGCGCCCAGCTCGAGACCGCCGAGGCCTATGGCATGTCGCCCCGCCAGACCTTCTGGCGCATCCTCGTGCCGCAGATGTGGGTCTATGCCCTGCCCGGCCTGTCGAACCTGTGGATGGTGCTGATCAAGGCGACGCCGCTTCTCTTCCTTCTGGGGATCGAGGACATCGTCTACTGGGCGCGGGAACTCGGCGGCACCAAGACCTCGCGCTTTTCCGATTATCCGCATGGTGACTGGCGGATGTGGTATTTCCTGGCGCTTCTCATCTTCTATCTGCTGATGACGCGGGTGTCAGAGGTGACGCTGGAACGCCTGATGCGCCGGCTGACCCATGGGCAGGCCACCACCGGCGGCGAAGCCATGCGCAGGGCCGCCGCATGAGTTGCTGGGAGACCATTCAGGATTACGGCCTGCGCAGCCTCGGCATCGGGGAACGCCTGCTGCCGCGCACCGACTTCACCTTGTGCGAACATTTCGTGCTGATCGGGTCGGGCATGATCTGGAACGTCTATTTCGGCGTCATGGCGCTGGTGACGGGGTTCTGCCTCGCCACCGCGGTGGCGCTGGGCAAGATGTCGGCCAATCCCCTTCTGCGCAAACCGTCGGAATGGTTCGTCTTCGTCTTCCGAGGCTCGCCTCTCTTCATCCAGTTCTTCTTTGCCTATTTCCTGTTTCTCAACCTCAAGTCCGTGCACCCGGTCTTCGACCCCTTCACCGCCGCCTGGCTGGGTGCGCTGATCGTGCTGTTTCTCAACACCGCAGCCTATTCGGCAGAAATCTTCTATGGCGCGCTGCGGTCGATCCCCAAGGGCGACGTGGAAGCCGCCGATGCCTATGGCATGTCGGGCTGGCCGCGCTTCCGCCGCATCGTCTGGCCGACCATGCTGCGCCTTGCCTGGCCCGCCTATACGAACGAGGCGATCTTCCTCTTCCACGCCACCACGCTTGTCTTCTTCTCGGGCTTTCCGGCCTGGCAGCAGAAGGGTGACGCGCTTTATTACGCGTCCTACTTCGCCGACAAGACCTTCAACCCCTTCATCCCCTATCCGATCCTCGCCTTCTACTTCATCCTGTTCACACTGGTGATCGTGGGCGCGTTCGGGCTGGTGAACAATCGGCTCAACCGACACTTGCCGCAGAACGAACGGCGCAGATTGCGCTTGCGTCCCAATCTGATCCGGTAGTATCCCTGATTTGATCAAATTCCGCGCCCTTTCCGGATAACGGCGCCCGACAAGCGGGCCAGCCGGGGGCGCATTGGTGTAACTATGGACAACTGGCTTCGTCAGAACCCCCAGGTGCGCACGATCCGTGTCGCGGCCTCCGATCTGAATGGACAACCGCGCGGCAAACGGATGCCCGCCCGCTTCGCCGACAGGGTGCTCAGCGAAGGCACGCGCTTTCCCATGTCCTCGCTCAACCTCGACATCTGGGGCGAGGATATCGAGGACAGCCCGCTGGTCTACGAGGCGGGCGACCGCGACGGGGTGCTCATGCCCACCGAACGCGGCTTCATGCCCATGCCCTGGCTCGATACGCCGACGGGCCTTCTGCCGATCTGGATGTTCCATGAAGACGGCCGCCCCTATGACGGCGACCCGCGTCATGCGCTGCGCTCGGTCATCGACCGCTACAAGGCGCGCGGGCTGACGCCGGTGGTGGCGGTCGAGCTGGAATTCTTCCTGATCGACGACAGCACCAACCGCCTGCAGATCCCGCCCTCGCCCCGGTCGGGCAAGCGGCGCATCGCGGGCGAAATCCTGAGCTTGCGCGCGCTCGACCAGTTCGACCGCTTCTTCACCGAGCTCTACGACGCCTGCGAGGCGATGGACATTCCCGCCGATACCGCGATTTCGGAAAGCGGGCTGGGCCAGTTCGAGATCAACCTGATGCACCAGGCCGACGCGCTGCGCGCGGCCGATGATGCGTGGCTCTTCAAGATGCTGGTCAAGGGGCTGGCGCGCAAGCACGGCTTCGCCGCGTCCTTCATGGCCAAGCCCTACCCCGATTACTCGGGCTCGGGCCTGCACATGCATTTCTCGGTTCTGAACGAGGCGGGCGAAAACGTCTTCAACGACGGCACCGACACCGGCAGCGCCATGCTGCGCCACGCGGTGCAGGGCTGCATGCGGTCCATGCCGGGCCTCACGCTGGTCTTCGCGCCGCATGCCAACAGCTATGACCGGATGGTGCCCGGAGCGCACGCGCCCACCGGCATCGGCTGGGCCTACGAGAACCGCACCGTCGCGCTGCGCATCCCCTCGAGCGGCCCCGCCGCACGCCGGATCGAGCACCGCGTCGCGGGCGGCGACGTGAACCCCTACCTGATGATGGCCGCGGTTCTGGGCGGTGCGCTGATGGGGATCGAGGACGCGCAGGAACCGCCCGCCCCGATCACCGGCAATGCCTATGATGCCGACCTGCCGCGAATTCCCGGCGACTGGGAAACCGCCATTGCCGCTTTTGAGCAAAGCGACGCGGTCCGCCGCATCTTTGCACAGGACCTGATCGGCAACTACCTTCTGACGAAACGCCAGGAATTGCGGTACATGATGGACCTGAGTCCGGCGGAACGCGTGGAAATCTATCTGGACGCCGTCTGACGGGCGGCAGTCCTGCAAGGTGTGAGATGAGGATTGGCATTCTTCAGACCGGCCATGCGCCGGACGAACTCCGGGCAGCGCTCGGCGACTATTCCGACCTGTTCCAGAACATGCTGGCGGGCCACGGCTTCGACTTCACGGTCTGGAGCGTGGTCGACGGCGACTTTCCCCCCGGCCCCGACTCGGCCGAGGGCTGGCTGATCACCGGATCGAAGCACGGCGTCTACGAGGATCACCCCTGGATCCCGCCGCTCGAGGATCTGATCCGCGCCATCGACGCGCAGCGCCTGCCGCTGATCGGGGTCTGCTTCGGCCACCAGATCATCGCCCAGGCCCTGGGGGGCAAGGTGGTGAAATTCCCCGGCGGCTGGTCGGTGGGGCGCACCTCCTACACGATGGACGGGTGCGAGGTGGTGCTGAACGCCTGGCACCAGGACCAGGTCGTCGACCGGCCCGCGGCGGCGCGGGTGATCGGGTCGAACGCCTTTTGCGAAAATGCCGTGCTGGCCTATGGCGACCACATCTGGACAGTGCAGCCCCATCCCGAATTCGGCCCCGACCTCATCGACGGGCTGATCAGGGGGCGCGGCCGGGGCGTTGTACCAGACGAACTGCTGCACGCGGCCGCCGAAAAGCTAGACCAGCCTATCGATAACCATCTCATGGCCAGCCACATGGCCAGTTTCCTGAAGAAAGCGAGGGCATGATGTCCGACGACTGGATCACCAACCTGCCGCCGGCGGCGCAGGGCTATCTTGAAGGGCGCCGCCTCGACGAGGTGGAATGCATCATCTCCGACCTGCCGGGCATCGCGCGCGGCAAGGCGGTGCCCGCGTCCAAGTTCGCGCGGCAGAAATACTTCCACCTGCCCGATTCCATCTTCTACCAGACGATCACCGGCGACTGGGGCGAAGCGGCAGGCGCCGACGGCTTCATCGAACGCGACATGATCCTGCGTCCCGACCTGACGACGGCGACCGCCGCCCCCTGGACGGCGGACTGGACGCTGCAGGTGATCCATGACGCCTTCGACCGCGCGGGCCAACCCATTCCCTTCGCGCCGCGCAACGTGCTCAAGCGCGTGGTCGATCTTTACAAGGCGCAGGGCTGGAAACCCGTCGTCGCCCCCGAGATGGAATTCTACCTCGTGGCGCGCAACCTCGACCCGGCCAAGGAAATCATGCCAATGATGGGCCGGTCGGGCCGCCCCGCCGCCGCGCGGCAGGCCTATTCCATGACCGCCGTCGACGAATTCGGCCCCGTGATCGACGACATCTACGACTTCGCCGAGGCGCAGGGCTTCGAGATCGACGGCA
>CAZNMV010000221.1:0-5899 GCA_964573835.1 uncultured Aestuariivita sp.
AGGGTGTGCTGCGCGGCATGATGAAGGCGCGCTGGGGCCGCATCGTCAACATCTCGTCCGTTGTCGGTGCCACCGGCAATCCGGGGCAGGGCAACTACGCCGCCGCCAAGGCGGGCATGGTGGGTATGTCGAAGTCGCTCGCCTACGAAGTGGCGAGCCGCGGAATCACGGTGAACGCGGTCGCGCCGGGCTTCATCGAGACGGCGATGACCGGCAAGCTGACCGACGACCAGAAGGCCGCGATCATGGGCCAGATCCCCGCGGGCCGCATGGGCACGCCGGACGAGATCGCCGCGGCGGTCCTCTATCTGGCCAGCCCCGAGGCAGCCTATGTCACCGGCACCGTCCTGCATGTGAACGGCGGGATGGCGATGCTCTGACCCCGCCAGTGGCGGCCCGGTGAAAGCGTTTGCCAAGGCAGGCAACTGTGCTATAGGCGGCGTCGTTCGGAAGGCCCGGGGAGAAGGGTCCGCCGACCCGTTCAGGGAAAACCGCCCCGACAGGGCATACAGCCGGCGTCCCCAGGGCGGGCGAGGGCAGAACCGAAGGGGCGCAAGCCCGGAGACAGAGGAACACACATGAGCGACGTCGCAGACCGCGTGAAGAAGATCGTTGTTGAACACCTGGGTGTCGAAGAGGACAAAGTGACCGAGAACGCGTCGTTCATCGACGATCTGGGTGCAGACAGCCTCGACACCGTCGAGTTGGTCATGGCCTTCGAAGAAGAGTTCGGCATCGAGATTCCCGATGACGCCGCCGAGACCATCCAGACTTTCGGCGACGCTGTTAAGTTCATCACCGAAGCGTCCTGATCTCTCCGGACCCGAGATTTTTCGCGGCGCTGCCCATCCGGGCGGCGCCGTTTTCTTTTTGCGGACTTGCATGCCGCGGCCCGCGCGGGACAGTCTGACGGAGGGCGCGAGTCAGCCCGTGTCCGTGGTCCGCAGGGGTCTTGTGCTGACTTGCGTGCACCTGTCGCCGGGGCCTTTGCGGCCCCGGGC
Organism: uncultured Aestuariivita sp.; assembly: GCA_964573835.1. Taxonomy (GTDB): domain Bacteria; phylum Pseudomonadota; class Alphaproteobacteria; order Rhodobacterales; family Rhodobacteraceae; genus JAGYKE01. Next base: position 1,002 of record CAZNMV010000221.1, read on the forward strand.
AAGCGGCCGGTCCGCGGATGCGGTCAGGGCTGCCGCCGGTTTGAAAGAGGGGGGGAGACGATGGCCGATCTCAAGGACATGTTCGGCGGGGGTGTGCGCGACAGACTTCTGGGCCTGCCCGCGCCGCGCCCCGGCGATCCGGCGCCGCATGTCGCGGTGCTTGGCGCCGATTGCGCGACGCCCTATGCGTCGGTCGGCGCCTATTGCGCGGGCGGACCGATGGCGATGCGGGCGGGTGCTGCGGCCTATTCGGGCGGGTTTTCCAAGTTCAACTTCGATCTGGGCCACGAGGTGCTGCCGCAAGGGGTGCGCGCGGTGGATCTGGGCGATCTTGCCGTAGATCCCGCCGACCCGGCGGGCAACCGCACTCTGATCGCCGACACGGTGGCCGGGCTTGTCGCGCAGGGCACGGTGCCGATGTTGCTGGGGGGTGACGATTCCCTGCCGACCCCGATGCTGCAGGGGCTGGCCGCGCTGGGACGCGTCGATATCCTGCAGATCGACGCCCATATCGACTGGCGCGACAGCGTCGAGGGCGAATCCCTCGGCCTCTCCTCGACCATGCGGCGCGCCTCCGAGATGGCCCATGTGGGCCGCATCGTGCAGGTGGGCGCGCGCGGCATCGGGTCGGCGTGGCGTTCCGAGGTGGACGCGGCGCGCGACCATGGCGCGGTGCTGGTCCCGGCCGCCACCTTCCATGCCGAGGGTCTGGCGTCGGTCCTGCCGCATCTGTCGGGCGATGCGCCTCTGGTCATCTGTTTCGACTGCGACGCGCTCGACCCGTCGGTGATGCCTGCGGTGATCGCGCCCACGGGCGGTGGGCTGACGCATGCGCAGGTTCTGACGCTTCTGCGGGCGGCGGCGGCGCGCGCGCCCATCGCCGCCTTCGCGCTGGTCGAATTCATGCCCGCGGCCGATCGCGACGGGATCGGCGCGCGCACGGCGGGGCAGCTTCTCGCGTCGGCACTGGGGCTTATCGCCGGGCAACGCGCCGCGCGCGCGCCCTGAGCGCCCTTGCCCGGTATGGCGGCACGGGGTAAGAGCGGTCGGAACGAAAACAAAGGCACGAGGGGTTCCATGCGCAGAGTTGTGGTTACCGGTCTGGGACTGGTCACACCGCTGGCAAGCGGGGTCGAGGAAACCTGGTCGCGGCTTCTGTCGGGGCAGTCGGGCGCGGGGCCCATCACGCTGTTCGACGCCAGCGATCTTGTCACCACCTATGCCTGCGAAGTGCCGCGGGGCGATGGCAGCGACGGCACGTTCAACCCCGATGACTATCTCGAACCCAAGGATCAGCGGAAGGTCGACACCTTTATCCTGTTCGGGATCGCCGCCGCGCAGCAGGCGGTCGAGGATTCGGGCTGGATGCCCACCGAGCGTGAAAGTCAGGAACGCACCGGCGTTCTGATCGGGTCGGGGATCGGGGGTCTCAACTCGATCGCCAACACCGCCGTGCAGCTGGAAGAAAAAGGCCCCCGTCGGGTGAGCCCCTTCTTCGTGCCGGGGGCGCTGATCAACCTCATCTCGGGGCAGGTGAGCATCAAGTACGGCTTCAAGGGGCCGAACCATTCGGTCGTGACCGCCTGTTCCACCGGCGCGCATGCCATCGGCGACGCCGCGCGCCTCATCAAGTACGGCGATGCGGACGTGATGGTGGCAGGCGGGGCCGAGGCCGCGATCTGCAAGCTGGGGATCGCGGGGTTCAACGCCTGCAAGGCCTTGTCGACCAAGCGCGCGCACGAACCGCAGAAGGCCAGCCGCCCCTATGACGCCGACCGCGACGGGTTCGTCATGGGCGAAGGCGCGGGGATTGTCGTGCTCGAGGAATACGAACACGCCAAGGCGCGCGGCGCGAAGATCTATGCCGAGGTGCTGGGCTATGGCCTGTCGGGCGACGCCTATCACATCACCGCGCCCTCCGAGGACGGCGAAGGCGGCGAACGGTCCATGCGCGCGGCCCTGCGCGATGCCGGGCTTGAGCCTTCGGCCATCGACTACATCAACGCGCATGGGACATCGACCATGGCCGACGTGATCGAACTTTCCGCTGTCGAACGGATGCTGGGCGACGCGGCGGGCAAGGTTACCATGTCATCGACCAAGTCGGCGACGGGGCACCTGCTGGGCGCCGCCGGCGCGATCGAGGCGATCTTCTCGATCCTCGCGATCCGCGATCAGGTGGCGCCGCCCACGATCAACCTTGACAACCCGGCGGTCGAAACGGCCATCGACCTTGCCCCGAACGCCAAGCGCGAACGCGAGATCAACGTGGCACTGTCGAATTCCTTCGGCTTCGGCGGCACGAATGCCAGCGTGATCTTCGGGAAAGCCACCTGACATGTGGCGCGCCGTCGCGTCGAATGCTCTGACCCTGCTGGTCGTCGCCCTCTTTCTTCTGGGCGGGCTGATCCTGTGGGGGCAGGGGCAGTATTCGAACGCGGGGCCGCTGGGCGAACCGATCTGCCTGCGGGTCGAACGCGGGTCGAACATGGCGCGCGTCAGCCGCGATCTCGAAGCGCAGGGCGCGGTCACCTCCGCCATGATCTTCCGCATGGGCGCCGATTATGAGGACCGCGCGCAGGACCTCAAGGCCGGCAGTTTTCTCGTTCCGCCGGGCGCGTCGATGGCCGATATCGTGGACGAGATCACGGGCGGCGGCGAAAGCACCTGTGGCACCGATGTCGTCTATCGCATCGGGGTCACGCGGATGACGGTCCAGGTGCGCGAGCTTGACCCCGCCACGGGGCAATTCGCCGAACTGGCCTCCTTCACCCCGGGCGAGGACGAGGTGCCCGAGGCCTATGGCGCGAAGAAGGCCGAGGTCGGCACGCGCTTCCGCATCGCGCTGGCCGAAGGCGTGACCAGCTGGCAGGTGGTGGAAAGCCTGAAACAGATTGACCTGCTCGAGGGCGATGCGCCCGAGGTGCCGGCCGAAGGCGTGCTGGCTCCGGACAGCTATGAGGTGACGCGCGGGGCGACGCGGGCCTCGGTCATCGACCGGATGGCGGCGGCGCAGGCCGACCGCATTGCCCGTGTCTGGGACGACCGGGGCGACGGCCTTCCGATCGACACGCCGGAAGAGATGCTGATCCTTGCCTCGATCATCGAGAAGGAAACCAGCCTTGCCGAAGAACGCGGCCGCGTCGCCAGCGTCTTCGTCAACCGTCTCAATCAGGGGATGCGGCTGCAGACCGACCCGACCGTCATCTACGGCGTCACTGAAGGGCGCGGCACGCTGGGCCGGGGCCTGCGGCAAAGCGAACTGCGCCGCGAAACGCCGTGGAACACCTATGTCATCGCCGGTCTGCCGCCCACGCCCATCGCCAACCCGGGGCTTGCAAGCCTCGAGGCGGCGGTGAACCCCGACGACACCGATTTCATCTTCTTTGTCGCCGACGGCACGGGCGGTCACGCCTTCTCGGTCACGCTGGATGAACACAACCGCAACGTCGCGCGCTGGCGCCAGATCGAGGCGGAACGCGCGGCCCAGCAGCCCGCGACGAACGACTGAGGGTTAACGGCGCCTGACCGCACCGCGCGCAGCTGTTGCACGTATCCCTCTGTTTTCATTGACTTCAATGCGAATTTCCCGCATAGGTTGTCGCGGCTGGAAGGGCCGTGCGATCGGGTCTGCCTGCGGCCCCGGTCACGCGGCCCTTTTCGGGCGGGAACCCGTCGCCATGAGGTTCACCGCCTATGATCGTCACCCTGCCGGACCAACGGGCGTCCGAGACCGAGGAACTCCTTCAGTCCCTGCACGCCTCGGTCAGGCGCGCCCGTCAGAAGATCGAAGACCTGCTTTCAAGGGTCGATACAGAAGAGGAAGCCGCCGATCCGGGCCTGGCGAAACGCATCTCGGCACTCGAGACGCTGATCTCCAACTGCCACAAGATCGAGGTGAAGTATGTCGAACGGCTCTATCACGACAGCGGAATCGTGCAAGGCGGCTACGCCCTCGATCTCGATGCCGCGCGGGCTCAAATCGGGGGCCGCCTGGATCGCCTCCGCAACGCCCGGGATCCGGGCGAAGTTCCTTGACGACCTGGGAGAGGGAGGGCTTCTTGCCCTCCCTTTTCTGTTCGAATTCTGGGCGCTGCCGCATCAGCTTCCCCCGGCAGGTGACTGGCGGGCCTGGGTGATCCTGGGCGGGCGCGGCGCGGGCAAGACGCGCGCGGGTGCCGAATGGGTGCGCGCGCAGGTCGAAGGGGCGCGGCCTCTCAGCCCCGGGCGCGCGCGCCGCGTGGCGCTGGTGGGTGAGACCTATGACCAGGTGCGCGACGTGATGATCTTCGGCGACAGCGGCATCCTCGCCGCCTCGCCCCCCGACCGGCGGCCCAAATGGCGCGCGACCGAGCGCAAGCTGGTCTGGCACAACGGTGCCGAGGCCAAGGCCTTTTCCGCCCATGACCCCGAGGCCCTGCGCGGCCCGCAATTCGACGCCGCCTGGGCGGACGAGCTGGCCAAATGGCCGAAGGCGCAGGCGACATGGGACATGCTGCAGTTCTGCCTGCGGCTGGGCACAGATCCGCGCGCCTGCGTGACGACGACGCCGCGCAATGTCGATGCGCTGAAGGACCTTCTCGCCGCGCCCACCACGGTGAAGACCCATGCCCCCACGCAGGCGAACCGCGCCAATCTCGCGCGGTCCTTTCTGGCCGAGGTACAGCGCCGCTACGCCGGAACCCGCCTTGGCCGGCAGGAGATCGAGGGCGCGATGCTTGACGATGTGGAAGGCGCGCTCTGGACGACCGATGCGCTGTCGGCGCTGCGGGTGGGGGCCACGCCGCAGCTGGACCGGATCGTCGTCGCGCTTGACCCCGCCGTCACCGGGGGGGCGGGGGCTGATGCCTGCGGGCTGGTCGTCGCGGGCGTCCAGAGGCAGGGTCCGCCACAGGACT
>CAZNMV010000222.1:0-5839 GCA_964573835.1 uncultured Aestuariivita sp.
GGGAACTTGAAGGTCGCAATGGTTTCCATCGTGGCCGCCTCGTCCATGCCGGCAGCCTTGGCGATGACGGGCAGCATCGTCGCCTGCTGCGCGGTGTCGGCCCACATCGCGTTGGCATCCGCCGTCACCTGCAGGAACTTGGCGACCAGATCACCTTCTTCCGCGACGAAGCCCGCGGGTGCCGAGGTAATGTCGAAGACGAGAATGCCAAGCTCTTCCTTCTCGGCGCCGGTCAGCAGCACGTTGCCATGTTCCTTGGCGCGCCGCAGGCTGCCGCCCCAGCCGCAGAACACGTCCACCGCACCCTGCGCGATGGCCGCAGCCCCGTCGGGCGGCGCCATGTCGACGATGTCGAGGCTGGCGAGGTCGATGCCGAAATGATTCATCTGCTTGAGAAAGCCGTAATGCGCCGCGGTGCCCAGCGGTACGGCGACCTTCTTGCCTGCCAGATCGGCGGCGGTGGTCTTGTCGATCTCGAGCCCGCTTGCCACCACGCAGTTGTCGTTGTCCGAATAGGACACAGCCACGTCGAGGATCTGCAGGTCCTGACCGGCACTGGTGGCGACCACGAAGGGCGGCACGCCCTGGCTCACCGACAGATGCACGTCTCCGCTCGCCATCGCCGCGCTCATCGCGGTGCCGGTGTCGAAGCTGACCCAGTTGATCTTGACGCCCATGGCCTCTTCATATGTGCCCATGGCCTTGGCGTATTGGAACGGCATCGGCCATTCGAGGAAATAGGCCACGGTGATCTCGTCGGCGGCCATGGCGGCGGACCCCGCCAGCATCGCAACGCCTGCGACCGCGCCCATCAGGCTTGTTCTGGTCTTCATGTCAGTCTCCCTGTTCTGCCGCTCCGGGCGGCGTTCGGTTGGCCCGCAACAGGGCCGGACCGCGCCGTCCCTGCGCGGCCCGTCCGGTCGGGTGCAGCCCGATCCGATCGCAATTCGCCCAATGGGGCAAATGCTTTTGCCGCCACGATGCTCGGATATGGCCAGTTGAAATTGCGCCTTCACAAATTCGGAAACCAGCGCAAACCCTTGACACAACAGGATGCAGGACCCCTGCGCAGGCGAACGGGTCGCCCTTATTGGACCTATCTGGTCACCCCAACTGGCCCTAACGGCTTCCGGGATTCCGGGCCTTACTCGAACCCATCCAGAAGGGGGCTCAGGCCCCCTTTTCGTGCGTTCCTCTATCCGGAAAGGACATGTCATGGACGGCGCGTTCAGCGAAAACGATATCTCCCGCGTGGTCGAGGCCGACCGCGCCCATGTCTGGCATCACCTCAGCCAGCACAAGCCGTACGAGACGACCGACCCCCGCATCATTGTCGAGGGCAAGGGGATGCGCGTCTGGGACCAGAAGGGCAAGGAACATCTCGACGCGGTGTCCGGCGCGGTCTGGACGGTGAACGTGGGCTATGGCCGCGAAAGCATCGCCAACGCGATCCGCGACCAACTGATCAAGCTGAACTACTTCGCGGGTGCCGCCGGGTCGGTCCCGGGCGCGATCTTCGCCGACCGGCTGATCGCCAAGATGCCGGGGATGAGCCGGGTCTATTATTGCAATTCGGGATCGGAAGCGAACGAGAAGGCCTTCAAGATGGTCCGCCAGATCGCGCATGCGAAATACGGCGGGAAGAAGTGGAAGATCCTCTACCGCGACCGCGACTATCACGGCACCACGATCGGCTGTCTGTCGGCGGGCGGCCAGGACGAACGCAACGCGCAATACGGCCCCTTCGCGCCCGGCTTCGTGCGGGTGCCGCATTGCCTCGAATACCGCAAGCACGAGCAGGACGGCGCCCCGGTCGAGAACTACGGCGAATGGGCAGCCGATCAGATCGAGGCGGTCATCCTTGCCGAAGGCCCCGACACCGTCGGCGCGCTCTGCCTTGAACCGGTGACCGCGGGCGGCGGTGTCATCACGCCTCCGCAGGGCTATTGGGAACGCGTGCAGGAGATCTGCCGCAAGTACGACATCTTGCTGCATATCGACGAGGTTGTTTGCGGCGTGGGCCGCACCGGCACCTGGTTCGGCTATCAGAACTACGGCGTGCAGCCCGACATGGTGACGATGGCCAAGGGTGTCGCCAGCGGCTATGCCGCCATCGCCTGCCTGGTCACGACCGAAGCGGTGTTCGACAAGTTCAAGGACGCCCCCGAGGACAAGATGAACTATTTCCGTGACATCTCGACCTTCGGGGGTTGCACCGCGGGCCCCGCGGCGGCCATCGAGAACATGCGCATCATCGAAGACGAGAACCTTCTCGACAACACGCTGAAGATGGGCGCGCGGATGATGGACAACCTCCATGCGCTGATGGACAAGCACAAGGTCATCGGCGACGTGCGCGGCAAGGGCCTGTTCCTTGGCGCCGAACTGGTGGCCGACCGCGACACGAAGGAACCCGTGGCCGAAAAGTTCGCACAGGCGGTGACGGCCGACTGCATGGCGCAAGGCGTCATCATCGGGGTGACCAACCGGTCGATCCCGGGTCGCAACAACACGCTGTGCTTCTCGCCCGCGCTGATCGCGAAGCCGGACGACATCGACCAGATCACCGATGCCGTGGACGGCGCGCTCACGCGCGTTTTCGGCTGACGCGATCCACGGCTTGCAAACGGGCGGCGGGGGCGACCCTGCCGCCCGTTTCCGTCTGTGCCGCCCTGCGGCATCCGCCGCCTTGCACGGACCCGGCGGCGGGGCTATTGAACCGCCACCATGCTTGACCTTCTGGCAAAGATCCTGGGACCCAGCCGCGCCGTCAGCGCCTATGTCGCGCTGCGCCGCTTCGGGATTCCGGTCGCGCTCTTCATCGGGTTCGTCGCGGTGTTCTTCCTGATGGTCCGCGTCTCGCATCCCGACCGGATGGAGCACATGGCCTTTGTCACCGCCGAAGTGATCGCGCTGACGCCGCTGACGCAGGACCCAAACGCAGGCGTCTGGGTCGATATCCGCCTGCCCGACGGCACGGAAATCCGCCTCACAGAGACCGAAGGCGCCATCGCGCGCGAGATCGAGAGCGTCGCCTGCCTTGAACAGCAGCGCGATGCGCAGACAGGCGAGGTGTCGCACAGGCTGCGCCGCCTGCACCGCTGCGCGGGCTGAGACCGGGCGCGGCCGCATGCCCCGGACCATCCTGATCACCGGCGGCAATGGCAATCTGGGCCGGCTGGCGGCGGCGCGGCTGGAACAGGGTGGCGACCGGATCGTCAGCTTCGATCTGCCCGGAACCGCCCCCGACCCCGCGCGCCATGCCAGTGTCGCAGGCGACATCCGCGACACCGCGCTTCTGGCCAGCATGCTTGACGCCCACCGCCCTGATGCGGTCCTGCATCTTGCTTCGCTTCTGTCGGGAAGTTCCGAGGCCGACCCCCTGCGCGCATGGGAGGTGAACGCGACAGCCTCGGTCGCGCTCATGCAGTTGGCCTGCGATCGGGTGCCGGGGCCTTTCGTCTTCGCCAGCACCTTCGCCACCTATGGGCCGGGCCTGCCCGACCCGCTGCCGCCCGACGCGCCGCAATGGCCGCAGAACGTCTATGGCGCGACCAAGGTGGCGGTGGAACGGATGGGCGTCTATTTCGCACAGAAGCGCGGGCTCGACTTCCGCTGCCTGCGCTTTCCCCAGGTGCTGAGCCCCTTCGCACCGCCCGGCGCGGTCACCGCCTATCCCGGCCATGCCTTCCGCGCGGCGGCCGAGGGCCGGGCCTTCACCTTCCCGGTCGCGCCGGAGACAGGGGCGTCGAACCTCTATCTCGACGACGTGATCTCGAGCCTTGCCGCCATCCTGAGCGCCGACCGCGCGCGCCTGCGCCGGCCCGCCTACAACCTGCACGGGTATAGCGTGACGGCGGGCGACATCGCCGCGACACTGGCGCGGCTGATCCCCGGTTTCACGGCGGATTTCGCGCCCGACCCGGTCACCGATGCGCTGATCCGCGGCTGGCCCGACCGGATGGACAGCACTGCCGCGCAAGATGACTGGGACTGGGCCCCCGCCTTCGACTTCCCGCGCGCGGCACAGGCGATGCTTCACAGGCTGCGAAACACATAAGTCCACATTGCACATGCCTTAAGGCCAGTGCAGAGTGGCGCCATGGCCATTTCCGTCGATACCTTCTTCCTCGCCCCCGATGCCCAGGGCACGCTGCAATCGCGCATCCAGCAGATGATCGCGCAGGGCATCCTGTCGGGCCGCTTCCACCGGGGGGAAAAGCTGCCCTCGTCGCGCAGGCTGGCCCAGCATCTGGGTGTGAGCCGGATCACCGTGACGCTCGCCTATACCGAGCTTCTGGCCAATGACTACATCACCTCGCGCGGGCGGTCGGGCTATTTCGTGTCGGACACCGCGCCCGTGCCCCCCGCCTATGCCCCCACGGCCAAGGGCACCGACAGCGTCGACTGGGCGCGCGCACTGTCGCACCGCTTTTCCGGCGGGGACACGCCGCGCAAGCCGCGCGACTGGCAGGCTTACCGCTATCCCTTCATCTACGGGCAGGCCGACCCGACGCTCTTCGATCACGCCAACTGGCGGCTCTGCGCGCTGCGGGCGCTGGGGCAGAAGGATTTCACCGCGCTCACCACCGATTACTATGACCAGGACGACCCGCTGCTGATCGAGTTCATCGCGCGCCACACCCTGCCCCGACGCGGGATCGCGGCCCGGCCACAGGAGATTCTGATTACGCTGGGCGCGCAGAACGCGCTCTGGCTGGCCGTGCAGCTTCTGCTGGGCCCCGGGCGGCACGCGGTGACGGAAGACCCCTGCTATCACGCGCTGCGCGATGTGCTGGTGCAGTCGGGCTGCCGCCTGACCGCCCAGCGCGTCGATGCCGACGGGCTGCCCGCCGATGCCCTGCCGGAAGGCACCGACGTGATCTTCGTCACCCCCAGCCATCAGGCCCCCACCACCGCCACCATGCCGCTGTCGCGGCGGCGCGCGCTTCTCGACCGGGCGCGCGATCTCGACGCTGTGATCGTCGAGGACGATTACGAATTCGAGATGTCGTTTCTCGGCCCGCCCTCACCCGCGCTCAAGTCGCTCGATGCCGAGGGCCGTGTGATCTACGTGGGCAGCTTTTCCAAATCGCTCTTTCCCGGGCTGCGGCTGGGCTATCTGGTGGGGTCCGAGGCCTTCATCGCGGAAGCGCGCGCGCTGCGCGCGCAGGTCCTGCGCCACCCGCCGGGGCATATCCAGCGTACGGCGGCCTATTTTCTGTCGCTGGGCCATTACGACGCCCAGATCCGGCGCATGGCCCAGACGCTCCACCGCCGACGCGAGGTGATCGAGGAGGCCATCGCGAAAACCGGCCTGACCGTGGCGGGCGGCGGGGTCTATGGCGGGTCATCACTGTGGATGCGCGCGCCCGAAGGGGTGGATACCGCGCGCCTTTCTGAAACCCTGCGTGCGCAATCGGTGCTGATCGAACCCGGCGCCCCCTTCTTCCACGGGACCGACCGGCCGCGCAACTTCTACCGGCTTGCCTATTCCTCGATCCCGGCGAAAGCGATCCCCGAAGGCATCGCCCGCATCGCCGCGGCGATCAAGGCCGCGGCCTGACAGGCTGTCTGGCCCTATCCGGCACAGACCACTGGCCCTAATCAGCCCCTCTGCCAGCCCGTAGAAGCGGTAGGGTAATGGCCAGGCCGCAGGGGAGACGCGCGATGAAGATGACGACCGAAGAAGCCTTCGTGAAGGTGCTCCAGCGCCACGGGATCGAACATGCCTTCGGCATCATCGGGTCCGCCTTCATGCCGATTTCCGACCTTTTCCCCACGGCGGGCATCACCTTCTGGGACTGCGCGCATGAAGGCTCGGGCGGGATGATGGCCG
>CAZNMV010000223.1:0-5796 GCA_964573835.1 uncultured Aestuariivita sp.
CTCTCCGGTGAGGAGGGGGGGTGCCGAAGGCGCGGGCGCCGCCGGGGGCAGGGCGGCCCGGGCTTGCGGCGGCGCGAGAAGCAGCGGGCGCACCACGAAGAGCGCCAGTACCAGTGCCACCAGCGCCAGGATCGCCGTCTGGATCAGCGACATGGCGTCGATGGCAAGTGGCGGCATCCACCCCGTGTCGGCCACCGTCCCTTCCGCGGGAAGGGCGGGCAGGTCCATGCTGCGGATCGTGATCACGTCGCCCCGCGTCTCGTCGAAGCCGACGGCCGAGGCGACCAGATCGCGCAGCGCCACCAGCTCTTCTTCCGGGCGCGCAACGGTGGTGGTGCTGCCGTCTCCTGTTGTCTGGGGCAGGCCGCCCACCAGCACTGCCACCGTGATGCGGCGGATCGCCCCCGGCGTGCGCAGCACCTCGCGTTCGGTTTCGGACACTTCGTAATTGATCCGTTCGCGTGTTTCGCTGCCCCGGGCGGACGTGCCTTCGCCTGCGCCCGCGTCCCCGTCGGGCAGATCGGATGCCACCGTGACCCCTGGCGCGGTTTCCGATGAGGTGTTCGTCCGTTCTTCCACGTCAGAGCTGATGGCGACGCGGGCGTTGGGGTCGATCAGCCGTTCGCGGATTGATTCCGTTTCGGTCACGGTTTCGACGCTCACCTCGACCACGGCATTGCCGCGGCCCACGCGCGCCTCGACCAGGCGCTGCACGCGGTCGCGGAAGATGCCCGCACGGTCGTCGCCCGCCGGGGCCAGCGGCATCTCCGCGGCATCGCCGATCAGGCGGCCCGACGAATCGATGATGGTCACATCCTCGACCGACAGCCCCGTGACGGCAGCGGCGACCAGATGGCGGACCGCGCGCGCCTGATCGGCGGTGACCTCGCCCCCCGCAGGGGTGATCGCGACCGAGGCGGTGGGCCGGGCCGAGCGGGCAAAGGGGTTCGACCCGACATGTGCGATATGCACGCGCGCCTGCGCGGCGAAGGGGCTTGCCACGATCGTGCGCGCCAGTTCCCCTTCCTTCGCGCGCCAGTAGGCGGCGTCGAACATCTGTGCCGTGGTGCCGAAGCCGTTCAGCGAATCGAGCAGTTCATACCCCCGCCCGCCATGCGCGGGCAGGCCTTCGCTGGCCAGTGTCATGCGCAGGGCGTCGCGTTGCCCGGCGTCCACGAAGATCGACCCGCCGCGCACCTCGTAGGTGGCGCCCGCCTGCTCCAGCGCGCGCACGACATCGCCCGCCGCCCCGCTTTCCAGACCCGCATAGAGCAGCGACAGGCTTGGCGTCGCGGCCATCCGCGCGATCGCGACCACGCTGGCCAGCACTGCCAGCACCGCGAGTCCCGCAACCACGCGACGCCGCATGTCGAGCTGCGACCAGGTTCCCGCCAATCCCTGCACGTCCATCCTCCGACCGGAAGCGGCCCTTCTGACCGCCTGCCCCCGTTCTGATGTGCTTCGCTTAAGATTCGGTTAGTGCCTCCCGGGCTAGGAAGACGGTGTCGCAGACCAGGGGGATCGCCCGTGACAGACGCCACCGCAGATGCACCGACAACTCCGCGCAAGGGGTCCAGACTGCCTTTGATTTTGGGGGTTTTTCTCGCACTCGCCGGGGCCGCGGGCGGGTTCTTCGCGGTGCGCGCCGGGGTCTTCGGCGGGGGCGAATCGCAGGCTGCCGCCGATCCCGCCATGCCCCTGCCCGACATCGCCTTTGTGGAGGTTGATCCGATCATCGTGTCGTTGCCCGATGACCGGGTGCTGCGGTTCCGCGCGCAGCTCGAGGTGACGGCGCCGCATGTGGCGGACGTGCAGAAGATGATGCCGCGGGTCGTCGATGTGATGAACGGTTATCTGCGCGCGCTGGAACCGGCGGATTTCCAGCATCCCGCGGTTCTGCCGCGGCTGCGGGGGCAGCTTCTGCGCCGGGTTCAGGTGGTCGTCGGCGACGGGCGCGTGCGCGACGTCCTGATCATGGAATTCGTGCTGAGCTGAGGGGTAGGACGATGGATCTGATCGCCGATATACTGATGGTCGCGGGGGCGCTGGGCGCCGCGATCTATTGTGCGGTTCTGGCCAGCCGCCTGCGCCGGTTCAACGATCTGGAAAAGGGTGTGGGCGGTGCGGTCGCGGTGCTGTCGGCGCAGGTCGACGACATGACGCGCACCCTGAAGGCTGCGCAGGACACGAGCACGCGGTCCGAAGACGCGCTGGAGCGGCTGACGCAGCGCGCAGAAGGGGCGGCGCAGCGGCTGGAACTGATGATGGCCTCGCTTCATGACCTGCCTTCCGACACGCCGCCCACCCCGCCGCCGCGCCGGCAGGGAGAACCGATGTTCATCCGCCATGCGCGTAACGGTGGGGAAGGGGTCTGACATGCGGGCTGTCTTCGCAAGCAGAGGGTCGCGGCGGCCCGGCCGCGGGGCGCTGACGCTGTTGGCGGCTCTGTTCGTCGGATCGGCCGTTGCCCGGCTGGCCGGCGGCACGGGTGAGGCGATCGCGCGCGAAATCGCCGCGCCGTCTGCTCTGTCGGCACAAGGGGAGGGCGGCACGGCACAGGACCTGTCGCGCGACGAGATCGCGGCGCTGCTGGCCGCCTTTTCGGACCGCGAGGCGCAGCTGGCCGAACGCGAACGCGCGCTCGAGGACCGGTTGCATGCCCTGAACCTGGCCGAACGCGCGGTCGAGTCGCAGCTGGCCGACCTCGTCGCCGCCGAAGAACGGCTGAAGGCCACGCTCGCCGTCGCCGATGGCGCGGCCGAGGCAGATGTCGCGCGGCTCACTGCGGTGTTCGAGTCCATGAAACCGAAGGAGGCCGCCCGCGTCTTCGAAGAGATGGACCCGGACTTCGCCGCCGGTTTCATTGCCCGTATGCGCCCCGATGCGGCAGCCGCCCTGCTTGCCGGCTTGTCGCCCGCATCGGCCTATACGATCAGCGCCATCCTCGCCGGTCGTCACGCGAACGTGCCGAGGAACTAGCGCGTTCAACCTTCCTTAAACCCCTCTCGCCGATAGTGACCCAGAACCGCTGGGAAGGGACGCATGCTCGGAATCGTCGGAATCGTCATCGTCTTCGTCATGCTGTTCGGTGGCTATCTGGCCGCCGGCGGCAAGATGGGCATCATTCTCAAATCCCTTCCGTTCGAGATGATGATGATCGGCGGTGCCGCTGTCGGCGCCTTCCTGATCGGCAACGGCCTCGATGCCGTCCGGCAGACGCTGCGGGACGTCGCCAAGGTCTTCCGCGGCCCGAAATGGCAGCGCGAGGATTACCGCGATCTCCTCTGTCTGCTTTTCGAGCTGATCCGCATCGCCCGCGCCAATCCCGTCGCGGTCGAGGAACATATCGAATCGCCCGGCACCTCGGCGCTGTTCGCGCGCTATCCCCGCATTCAGGCCGACCGCGAGGCGGTGGAACTCATCTGCGACACGCTGCGCTCCGCCGCGATGAACTACGACGATCCCCATCAGGTCGAAGAGGTTCTGGAAAAGCGGATGGAGGCCAACCTCCACCACGCGATGCATTCGGCCCATGCGCTGCAGACCATGGCCGACGGCCTTCCCGCGCTGGGCATCGTCGCCGCGGTTCTGGGTGTGATCAAGACGATGGCCTCGATCGACCAGCCGCCCGAGGTTCTGGGAAAGCTGATCGGCGGCGCACTGGTCGGCACCTTTCTGGGTGTATTCCTGTCCTATTGTTTCGTCGGCCCCTTCGCCGCCAAGGTGAAGACGGTGGTCGAGGAAGACCATCATTTCTACCTGCTGATCCGGGAAGTTCTGGTTGCCAACCTGCACAGGCACGCGGCCAACATCTGCATCGAGGTCGGCCGCCAGAATACGCCCGGTCATTGCCGTCCCAGTTTCGCCGACCTCGAAGATGCGCTGAAAGCGATCCGGAAGGACGCTGCCTGATGCGCGTGGCCCTGATGGTGGCGTGGCTTGCATTGGCAGCACCCTGCGCCTGGGCACAGACGATCCTGGTGCGGTCGGGCGAGCATGCCGATTTCACCCGGCTCACCTTTGCGATCCCGGCGGGCGCGGGCTGGTCCCTGCGCGAGACGGGCATGCGCCCGCGCCTTGTCTTCAGCCTGCCGGATGCGGCCTTCGACCTGACCGGGGTCTTCCGGCGCATCGACCGCACGCGTCTGCGGTCCATGCGCGATGTCGGTGGGGCGGTGGAGTTCGAGCTTGCCTGCGATTGCGTCCTGTCGGCCTTCGATGCAGGCCCTGACCTTGTCGCCGTCGATATCCGTGACCGGGCAGGCGGGCCGGTTTCGGCCGCCTTCATGCCGCTTGTGCCGCGACAATCCTATCGCTTCGCCAACGTGGGCACCGATCGGCAGCCGCCTCTGACGAGGCAGGTCCCGCAGGGGCCCGGCGACGCAGGACTGACACCCCTGTTTCCCGGTGCTGCCCTGCTGCCCGGCCTTTCCGCAACCATAAGCCCGCGCGACGTTCTGTCTGATCCCCGCATCGACCGCGCGCGCCAGGCGCTGCTGCTCCAGATCGGGCGCGCCGCGACCAAGGGCATGATCGAGACCGCTGCTCCCCTGACCCCCCCTGAACCGGGAGCGACCGCCGCACCCGCTTCGCCGGAACCACCCCGCCCCGTGCCGATCAACCTGACCGCGACAACCGCCATCGACGCCGCCGTGACCGACCGGCAGAATCTGCGGCCGGCCCTGACCGGCGTCGCCTGCCTGCCCGATGATGCCGTGGCCCTGCAGGACTGGGCGGGAAGGACCGACTTCGCCACCGGGGCGGCAGATCACCGTGCGCGCCTTTATGGCGAATTCGATGTGATCGACCGGCAGGTGGTGCGGGATCTCGCGCGTCTATACCTGCATTACGGGTTCGGGTCCGAGGCGCTGCAGGTTCTCGCGCTCTTGCCGGATCCCGACCCCGGGCTTGCCCCGCTGGCCGACATGGCGCGCATCATCGAAGGCGACCCTGCGACCGGGGCCTTCGACGGCCAGGCCCAGTGCGACGGGGATGTCGCGCTGTGGTCGCTGCTCTCGGTCGCGGGATCGCCGCAGGACCCGGTGCCTGCCATCGCGGCGGTGGAGCACGCCTTTCAACGACTGCCCCCGGGCCTGCAGAAACTTCTGGGGGAAGGCGTCGCGGCCCGCCTGTCCGTGGCCGGGGCCGATGCCGCCGCCGAACGGGTGGTCAGGCGCATCCTGCGCGCGACCCCGCCCGAGACGCCCGCGGCTTTCTCCGCCAGCGCCGCCCTTGCCGCAAACCGCGACGACCCGGGTGGGCGCGAGGCGGCGCTGTTCTCCCTCGCCCAGGCCGAGGCGCCGGGCTCCGCCGCTGCTGCGGTCGAAATGGCCGATGCGCTCTGGTCGGACCGCCGCCCGCCGCCTGCCGATCTTCTGGCGCTCACGTCGTCCTTCGCGACCGAAATGCGCCGGATGAATGAGGGACCTGCCCTGCGGGCCGCGCATGTGCGTCTGCTGGCCTTGTCGGGCGATTTCGATGCGGCATCAGTCCTTTTGCCCGAGATCGGTCGCCGCGACGGACAGGGTGCTGCCCAGCGGGCCGAGGCCGATCTTCTGTCAGAACTGGCCCGCACTGCGGCCGATGCCGACCTGTTGCGCCACGCGCTGACGGCACCGATGCCGGTCGTCTCCGCTCTGCCCGATGCGGTGGGCAACCGGCTGGCCGAACGCCTGATCGATCTGGGCTTTCCGGCCCCGGCCGAGCGGTTTCTGCAACCGCCCGCCCGTGCGCCGGACGGGGAGGCGCGGCTGCGCCTGCGGGCCCGCGCCGCCATCGCCCGCGGCGATCTGCAGC